>JASHVH010000365.1 GCA_030039575.1 Acidimicrobiales bacterium
AAGAGCCCACCTCAGATGACCCTCGCCCCGGCTCGGCGGGCCGCCCATCCCCCTTCCCCGAGCCAACCACCGTCAGGCGAAGCCTGAAGAGCCACCGCCGTGTTGCGGCTGCGGCCATGACGGTTGGCCTCCTCGGCGGCCTGACCGGGTGGAGCGGTACCGCCGCCGCCGCCCCCACCGCAGGGAAAGCCCTGGTCAGCTCGTCCCGTTGCGCCGCCAACCGGGCGGCCGGGACCATCACCTACCTCACCGGTTTCGGCTGGCAAGCCTCCGTCGGGATCCTGGACCCGATCGCCGCCGACGCCCAGGGCTTCTACAGCGCCATGTGCCTCCACGTGCAGTTGCGCCCTGGGAACGGCGACCCCACCTCTTCCAGCCAGCTGGTGGCGGCGGGCCGGGCCACGGTCACGGAACTGGGATCGCCTTCTGACGCCATCCAAGCTTCGGCTGGGGGCATCCCGGTCGACGCCGTGGCCACGTACGGCAACACGACTTCGTACACGCTGCTCACCATGCCAACGGTCACGAACCTGCGCCAGCTCGACGGCAAAACGATCGGCTACAAGGGCGCCATGCCGCCCATCATCACGGAAATGCTGGAGAAGGCGGGCGTCAACCTGCGGTCGGTGAAGGAGGTCGCCGTCGGCTACGACCCGACCATCCTGCCGAGAGGCCAGGTCCAGGCCCTGACTGCCTACAAGTCGAACGAACCCGTCGAGCTGAAGGACGACGGCTACAAGGTCCGTGAGTGGGACCCGGGCACCTTCGGGCTGAACGGGGCATTCAATGTGTTCGACGTCAACCGGGCCTGGGCCACGGCCCACCCCGGGGCGGTAGAAGACTTCCTGCGGGCCACCTTCGAGGCGTACGGGTACTGCCTGACGCACGCCACCACCTGCGTGGACGACGCCGCCCGGTACCAGGTTGGTTACCCGGTGCACCAAAACATCCAGCGCTGGCAAATCGAATCCGGCGAGGTAGACAGCACCCTGTTACCGGGCCACGGCGTCGGCTACGAGGACCAGGCCCAGTGGGAGCCCGAGTACAAGCTCCTGCTGGCCGACCACCTGATCACGCACCCGGTGGCATTGACCAGCATCATCAACGCTTCCTACGTCGACGCCATCTACCACGGCCGTTCGCTCATCTGGCCCGGGCCGTAGCTCGGGGCAGGCGCCGGATTAGGCCAGGAGGCGGCGCACGGGCTAACGTCTCCGGGGTCGTGGCGTGCCACAAGCCCTCAGGGCCAGAGGGGACGCTGCGGGTAGCCATGTGCCTCCTCATGGTGCTGGTTGGCCTCGCGGCAGTTGGCAGCTTTGCTGCCGCGCCCGGTGAGCCGGTCTCCGCCGACCCCTTGGGCTCGGCGGAGGACACGGCGGCCCAACTGTCGCAACAGGTGCTCTACGAGGCTTCGGTGGTCCACGTGCTTAGCGCGCGTTACCAGTCGGACAGGGCCCAGGCGAGCTACCTCGGTACGGAGGTGGCCGGCTCCCAGGCGACAGTCGATTCGCTCCTTTTGCGTTCCCGCCACACCGAGTCGTTGCTCCGTGAGGAGGCGCTGTTCTCGTACACCGATGAAATCCCGGCGGCCAGCACGGCGGCGCAGTTCGGGAGCAACCCAATCGAACTGGCAGCGCAAAGGGCCTACTTGTCGCTTACCCTAGGCGACGTCTCTTCCACCGTCTTGCAGCTCCAGGGAGAGCAGTCGCAGCTCGGCCGTGCCCTGGCCGACCTCAAGCGGCAGTACCGCAACGAGGTCGAGACGGAGGCAATGGCAGCCGACCAGCGCGACGGCGCCATCGAGGAGGCGGCGTCGCTCCAGGACATGCTCGACCAGGCTCAAGCCCAGGTGGCAACGCTCACTGCGGAACAGCACGCTCAAGCCGGGCTCCCGGTAGGCAACGGGATCGTGGACGCCGTAAACCAGCAGCTGGGGACGGGCCCGACCGGGGACCGTACCACCGCTGCCACCGGGTCAGCGGCGACTGGTGGCCCTCCCCTCTCGGCCACACCGCCGCCAGTCACCACCCTCCCGGCCACGACCGTCCCGGTGACTACGGCGCCGGTGACGACGGTGCCCGTGACAACGCTGCCGCCCACCACCGTCCCGGTCACGACCGTCCCGCCCACGACCACCCCGGCAGCCTCATCAGGTGCCTCGGTGGCGGGAGAGCCCCCACCGGCGGGAGGGGTCTGGCTCGAACTGCGCGACTGCGAGTCGGGTGACAATTACCAGGAGGACACTGGTAACGGCTTTTATGGCGCCTACCAGTTCGCCGCCTCCACGTGGAGCGGGTTAGGCCTCCCGGGTTTGGCCAGCGACGCGCCCTACTGGGTACAAGACGAGGCCGCTCAGCGTCTGCAAGCCGAGGACGGCTGGTCGCCATGGCCCGCCTGTAGCGCCACCCTCGGCCTCTAGCGCCTCCCGCGCCGCCGGTCCTTGCGAGCCTGGCCCGGCTATCGGGCACGAAGACGGCGAAGGGTCAAGGGCGGCCCTGTACCGGCCCCCGGTTTTCCCGGTCCGTGGACACCATTTGACAGCCTCCCTAGCTGTCTGGCTAAATAGCTATATTGCTGAAGACATAGAGTCGACCATTACAAGTGCCGTCTTCCGGGCTCTGGCGGACACGACGCGACGGCAGATCCTGTGCCAACTTCGCAAAGGTGAGCTATCGGCCGGGGAGGTAGCGTCTCACTTCCCAATTTCAGGCCCGTCGGTGTCGCGGCACCTGGCCGTCTTGAAATCGGCCGGGCTCGTGGCGGAACGACGGCAGGCCAACAGGGTGATCTACTCCCTGGTCCCAGAACGGCTGGCCGGCTCGGTTGGCTCTTTCTTGTCCGCTGTGTGCCCGGACCGGCTGGAGCGAAGCCGCCGAGGGAAGAAAAAGAACAAGGCGGCGGACAAAGCATCAGCGAAAAGGAAGCGTAAGACGCCATCGGGGGCCCGCCGGGCGGCCCGGCCTGAGGCGGCCGTGGACCGCGCCGCCAGTGGGCCGATTGGGGACCACGACGGCGACGATGGACCACCACGGTCAGCGAAACCCGAGGCGGTCAAAGGGGGAGAGCGGGCGGGCGGGCCACTGGACATGACCAGCCGAGCCGCTGCGCAAGAAGGCACGACCGGCCGGTCATTTCTCGGCCGGTAGTTTGGCGAACTTCTGTAAGCGGGCGTCGGAGAGCTTCAGCGCCACGGTGTGAGGCGGGGGCATTCGACCCCTTGAACATGAGCGGCGCGACCGATGACCCACGCAAATAGCTCGGCAGTGGTGCCAGTAATCTCCACCGCGTCGCCGCTGCCCGCCACCCAACGTTGGTCGGTATCGGTGGCCGTCAATACCACGGCCGTGCGGGGAGGTAAGCGCGCCGGTAGTTCGAGCATGGCCCGGTCCATTTCCTCGATGACCCACTCGACCGGCCAGTCCTCGGGCGTGTAGCCATAATCCAGGTCGACGTGATGGACTTCGACCTCCCGCAGCCTGGCCACGACCAGGCCCGGGCCGATGTGCACCTCTCCTTTCGGGCCGATCGCAGGTGCGTCCCAGATCTCGTCGGTGGCCTCCCCCAGCGCCACCCGCAGGAGCCGGCAGGCGAGGTCAAGGCGCACGTTGAGCTCGTGGGCCGGCAGGGCCCGGCCCGCCTCTATCTCTGCGTCGCGCGCCGCCTTGCCGCCCGGGTACACCTCGCCCGTCACCCCGGCTCTGGCCGCCTCCACCGCCCGCCGGATGCCGTCGGCGTTCGCCGCCAAGTGGGTGACCACCATGGAGCGGTCCCAATCCGGCAACAGGCTGGGGCCGGCGGCAGCGGCGTCGTCGAGCTTGGAAACGGTGGTGAGCAACTTAGACGTGGCGACGTCTATGCGCGCCATGTAGAGGCCTTTCATGGCCCGACGCCAGTGGGCCCGGGCACCGGCGCTGTGGCCATGACGACACGTTATAGATGTTTCGAGAACACGGTGAAGAATGCCCGGGTGCAGCCGCGCCGGCGGGCCGCGACCGCTCACGACGCTTTCGCCTCGGTCGCTGCGGCCAGCAGGCCGAGAGCCGAGTACGCATCGGCCAACGTGACCACTTCTGCGCCGGCCGCCGCCGACCAGGCGGCGAAGCCCAGGCGCTGGAGCTCGAGAGGGGAGCCGCCCGCCGCCGGGCACAGAAGTTCCAGGGCGTCCTGCTGGAACTCGACTCCCCGGTCGGCGGCAGGGACCACGAGTGCTTCGCGAGCCTCACTTTCGTCCAGCCGTCCGAGCCTCGTGAGCCAGAGACAACCGGACAGGTCCCCCGCCCGGGCAAAGCGTTCCGCGAGTTGAGGGCCGCCGCTGAACAGTATGGCCACCGGAAGCCCGTCGCGGGACAAGCTCCGGGCGAGGTAACCAAGGGCCTCCAGCTCGCCCCCACCGAGGCGGTCGGCGTCGTCGAACATCACAAGCAGGCCACGAGAGACGGCGCGCGCGACGTTGCCGGCGCACTCGAGTACGGATTTCAAGGCCGCCCAGGCCGACCCACCGCCTTCGGAGCCGGGGGCAGGGCCAAACTCGTCCACCCGCTCCGGTGCAAGGCGCTCGAAGGCGAGCATCTGGTGCACTACCCCCGGGACCTCCGCCGGCCATTGTCGCTGCAGGGTCTTCACCACGGCCGAGGGAACCGCTCCAAGGGC
>JASHVH010000366.1 GCA_030039575.1 Acidimicrobiales bacterium
GAGGCTCACGCCGTTGCCCCAGAGGGCGTGGGTACGTTCCCGCCCGGGGCCGGGGCAGACGCGCTGGCCACGTCCCAGACTGAGGCAGAGGAACCCGAGGCGGCGCTGCCCCAGACGGCAGAGCCGGAGGCGGCAGAGCCCGCGGCGATAGGCGAGACCGAGCCGGCAGAGCCCACGGCGATGGGCGAGACCGAGGCGGCAGAGCCCGCGGCGACAGGCGAGCCCGAGCTGACAGAGGCAGAGGCGGCACTGCCGGAGGTGACAGGCGAGACCGCGGAGACCGTATGGGGCCCCTTGGCGGGGGCGTTGGGAGAGACGTCAGAGGCCCACTCGGAGCCGTCAGCAGATCAAGGCGGCCCCCCGGCAGAGGCCGGGGGTGCGCCGGCCACGGAGGTCGCCTCACCCATTGATCAGGCGGCCTCCGCAGACGCAAACGAAGGTGCGCCTGCTACCGAGGTCGCCTCAGCCGCAGATGAGCCAGGCCCGGCGGAGGCCGGGGAAGGTGACCCCGCTCCGGAGGTCACCTCAGCGGCCGGTGCATCACTAGCAGGCGAGCCGTAAAGCCCTCGCCTTCGAAGAAGCTCTTTACCGCCCGGCTCCCCGGCAGCGCGTTGGCGTCGACACCTATGCACCCCTCCGAGCTGCACCAGCGCACCATTAGCTCGGCGATGGCACGGCCGGCACCGCACCGGCGCGCCGCTGGTTCCACGTAGAGATCTTCGACCGAACCCACCCGTTCGTCGTCCGACAGCTCCAGGGTGCGGCAGGTGCCATAACCAACCACCTCCTCGCCGCCCAGCACGCCAACCACCACGAACTGGCGAGGATCTTCAAGTTGCCTGATGAACGAGCCGGCCAACGGCTCCTCTCGCCGGTTCAGGCCGAGGAGCACCCGCCCGCCCCGCATCGGGCTCAGTTCGTCAACCGCGTCCCCGTACATGTTGGCCAGACGGTCGACGTCGGTGCGCCGCGCCGGCCGCGCGTTCGGTACCGCGCCCGGGACGGCGGTGCTCACTTCCTTAGCAGCTGCTCGGCCCGGGAGAGCACCGTCTTGCGCCTCCGGGTGGCCGCTTCGTAGGCGACGACGGCCCGGATCTCGTCCTGCGACAGGCCGGCCAACCGCTCGACCACCTGCGTGGCCGACAAGGAGTCGTAGCTCGGTATAGCCAGGTCGGCGGCTCCCAGGCCCGTGGGCACTTCTCCGGCAGGCGCAACCGGCCTCGTGGGCACAACGGGCTCGGACGGCAACGCCCGCATCGCGTGGCCGTCAACGGCAGGGCCGTCAACAGCAGCCGGCCCGTCATGCCCGGGAACCTCGCCCGGGTACGCGGTATAAGTCCTGGCCGGCTCGGCCACCCGGAACGGGAACGCCCCTCGCGACGTGGCGTAACCAAGGAGCTGGCGGTAACCCTGGCGGACGGCGAACTGGCCCACCGTCCGGGCCACACCCACCTGGGGACCAAGCCGCTCCCGGCCCTTGCGCACCAGGTCGGGGATCGCCTCGACGACACTGAGGGCGAGGCCTACCGGGGCATAAAAGATCAGGTCCAGAAGGCGCTCAGCGGGAGGCCCTTGCCCAGGATCCTCGGTCATGCCCCCAAGGTAGCGCCCAGCGCCACTTTGCTACCGGCTCGGCTCGAACGCATGTTCCAGTTCCCCCACTTCGTTTTCGCCCGGGTCAAGACCCAGCTCATACGCAGTCGCGGCAAAGTTGCCGCTCCTCGTCCGCCAGCTGGCTTCGGTGCTTGACGAGGAAGCACGACTGGCAGACGAACTCGCCAGGCTGTTTGGGCAGGACGCGCGTCGGTGCCTCGCCCCTTTCCTCGCTGTCGGGCTCCTCTTCGTCCTCCTCCTCTTCGTCCTCTTCTTCGTCAGCTTCCGAGACCACGAGG
The DNA here is from genome assembly GCA_030039575.1 of Acidimicrobiales bacterium. Lineage (GTDB taxonomy): Bacteria > Actinomycetota > Acidimicrobiia > Acidimicrobiales > Palsa-688 > Fen-671. The sequence goes on from JASHVH010000366.1 coordinate 1,893, forward strand.
CGCGACTTCAAGATGACGTCGAGGCTCGCCTCTACGTCGTCCCCGTCATCGTCGTCGTCGTCTTCGAAGTCCTCTTCTTCCTCGGTGGTGAGAAGGGTGCCCCCCTCACCGGAGTCTTCCGCCTCGGTTTCGTCGGTCTCTTCAACGTCGAGGTCACCGTCGTCGTCGAGGTCTTCCTCGGCTAGCTCCTCATCGTCGAGCTCGAGGTCTTCTTCCTCATCGATATCTTCCGGCTCTGGGCCGTCTTCGAGCAACTGGTCATCGAAGTCATCATCGTCGTCGTCAGGCATTGGCAGGTGTCCTTCAGCAACCATTTCAAGCACACAGGATGGCACGAACCACGCTTTACCGGCGGGGCATGCTAAGCGAAGTTGGCAAAGCTCACCAGTCGGCAAGATGGCTGCGAAGTAAACGCACGTCCAACGACATTTATTTCGCGGGCCGCCGGCACCGTGACTGAGGGCGTTCAGGACGGCCCGGGGGCCTTTGGTACCGCCAACGCACGCCCGGTAAGTTTTTTACCGGCAGTGCCGAAGTCGTTTTCTACTTAGCTCCCCGGGCCTCCTGGCCGAGCACTGCAGGGACTTTACCCCGCAGGACCTCTAGGCACATCATTGCGCACCGCCGAGCCGGGGAGCAAGCGAAGTCTTCTTCCCATTACCAGCACTTATACGCGTCCAACCTGCTCAGGGACGTACAAAATATGATGCCGGCGCTCGCACTGTGGC
>JASHVH010000367.1 GCA_030039575.1 Acidimicrobiales bacterium
GGGCACGCGTGCGCTCCTTTTGAGGAAGTGGCGGCGCCCACGAGCATACCGCCAAACCAGCCCACGTTCGAACCGACCGCCGCGGTGGCGCCGGTTGCCGGCCGGAGCCCGGACGGGTAGGCCAGTGCCCATGTGACAACGAACATCCCGGCGATCACAAAGCCGGCCGTATTGATGTTGAAGTTGTACATGAACACCCAAAAAACCGCGGTGATGGCTGAGGAGATGGATTTCGGACGGTAGCAGGCCGAGGATCTCCACGCCGCCGATGAAGGAACAGATGGCGACCGATAACGCCGTGGCGCATGGAACGGAAGACCCTGACGATCCCGGCCAGCACCACGAGGTTGAGGAGCCCGATGAGGAACAGGAACGTCGGCGACACGATGGTGCCGAACAGCCCGCCGAACTGCTCGAGGGTGAATTGTTATTGGAAATGGCTGAAAATGCGGTCTTCTCCCGAGGCCTTTGTAGAGGGCCGGTACGACAAAGGCAATGAGGAAAGGCAATGAGGATGAAGAAACCGCTGTGCCAGTTGCGGTGAACGCTCTGCGGAGTCAGCTGCCTTCGGTCCGCGGCAAGGGGCCGGCGATAGCGCAGACGGATACTGCCGGCATCAAGGCAAGCAGCCGGATCACGGCCTGAGGACCGGCGGCGTCGGCTGTCACGGTGTCGCCCTCGGTGTACTTCCCCTCCGGGAGGACAACGGCTCTATGGCGCCACCGGGAGGCCACATGTGTTGGCTACCGGGACCGACGGCGTGCCTTGGTAGCCCGTGTCCTTCAGTTGAGCGGAGGTTGTGATCGGGAACAGGATCCCGTTGGACGACACGTAGACGTCCCGGTTGCCAACGTTGGTGAACAAGACACCGGCCGCCGCGCTGGCGTTGATCTCGGCTCCGGTAACCGAGCCCCTTAGTGGTGTCGCCTTGTTGTCCCTGGTGACGTCCCTCAGGAGGGCCGTGGTCGGGACCGTGCAGGCCCGGCTGGCCGCGAAAGCGTAGTACGTGCCCGAAGAGTCAACGATCGCCCCATCGGCGTGGGTGGCAAGCGCCGACGCCATGGAGGCGCCTAATGCAGCCACCGTGCTACCCACGGTCATGCCGCCCAGGTTGGGCACCGTGACAACGAGGCCAGGGTCGTAGCCGAAGGCATAAAACTGCTTGGGAGTACTGAAGGCGTGAAGTTCGGGCGGGGTGCCGGCTACGACGTAAATCGTCGCGTTGCCGTTCACCGCGTAGGTCGAGATCAGGGTGCCCGAGCGCGGTGCCGCCGTCGGCACGACGCTGCCGGGCACGGCGTTCATTATCTGGGCACGGTCAACCGCCTGGACCTTGGCCAGCACGGTGGGCGTCGGTACCCCGAAGGCGTGCCCTCCTGCGAACACATAGATAGTCCCCGAGAAGTTGACCAAGCACCCGTTCGCGAACGTCAAGCTGCAGGCCGGGAACGCCAGCAGGTTGCCGAAGATCTGCATGGTGTAGTCATTGCCGTCCGCGCCGGGATTGGTCACTCTCGTCACTGTTATTGTGAGCGTGTCCCAGTGGGTAACGGCCTTCGGCGGGAACAACGTCACCGATGTCGGTGAATTGTACGTCAACATCGTCACGGTCCCGGAGCTCGACGGTGAGGTCGAGTCTGTGACCGTATAGGAGCCTGGCGTGCTCGGGAGCACCGTTCCAGCCGGAGCGGTGAGCGTTATCGCGTTCGTGGCGCTAGTGAGCGGAGAGCTGGAACTGGCCGCGGCCACTAGGCCCGTGATCGTGTAGGTGCCAGACGAGCCCGTCGAACTAGGTGAGACGGTAACGACGACGTTGGTGGCAGCCCTGATCGTGTAGACGGGAGCCGCTGCCCCCAAGGTGTCGCTGGACGTGAACACCATGAAGTCGCTATAGGTCCCCGGGCCCGGGTTTGTCACCCCCGAGACCGTGACGGTGACCGCGTCGCCCGGGCTTATGTTGTCCCCACTGGGTATGCCGATACGTATACTGCCATTAGGAGGCGCCGCTGTCGCGGGCGTGCTGGCGACGAAACTCCAGCCTGCAGTCGTGTCAGCGACACCGGCGCTGGTCATGCTGTTGAAACCGGTGCTGCCTTCTGCCAACTCGACATAGGCGGTCGCGACATTGCCCGTCCCCACCACGGAAGTTTCGGCTACGAAACTAACGGAATAAGTCGCCGTGGCATTTGCGACGGCCGGCGAAACCGCCAGCGACGTGCCCACGACGGCGGAGGCGAACAGGATGCTGTTCGATGTCGTCAGTCCCGGCCCGTTGGAGGAGAAGTTGCCGGCACAGGTCCCCCCGCTCGAGATGTTCCCCGGTGTGACCGTTACGGTTGATGACGAACCCGACGGCGGGTTCGTGCCGCTACCCTTTATGTTGACTACAGCGCCGGAGACCAATGGGGTCGTCAGTGTCAGGCAGACGATGTTCGCCGTCGCACCCAGGCTCGCGGAGGTGACCGTGTCGTTCGCGGCCGTCCCTCCGGGAGGGACCACACTGACCGAATAATCAGGCCCGGAGTTGCCCCAGACCAGCCGGGAGTTCGAGGCGTCGACCTCGAGCACGTCCGCGGTCCCGGCCAAAGTCCGCCACGAGTTGCCGTTTGCTGCCGCCGCGCCCACGTCCTCGATCGAATAGAGCGCGCTTTGACCACCAGCGGTGGGGTACCCGGCCGTCCAAATCGGGGGCGACGAGCTGACCGTCACCGTTCCGCTGCTGGCCGGGACGGTGTTCGAGCTAGTGGCGACACTGAAGTTGAAGCTGCCACTCGGGTTAATGGCGCTGAAGCTGACCGTGACTGTGGCACCCGCGACGATGGACGGGCAGTTTGTCCCAAGCGCGATCACCAATTGACCAGCGCTGTTGAGCCCACCGCCCGTACGGAGGCAACCGCCCCCCGCCATAAGGACAATGGTCCCCGTGCTGGGGATGGTTGACGTCACTGTGTTGCCCATCGTGGAGTCGCCGATGGTGATCGTGCTGGCGGCAGAGCTAGAAAGGGGGCTTGGCGCGATGAAGCTAAGCAAGTAGTTCGTCACGGTCACGGCCAGGACCGTGGTCGGCGTGACGACGACATTGGTGACACTGCCATTCGTCGGCCCGATTGTGTACGGGTTGCTGATGTTGTCCTGGACGGCGAACGCCGGTTGGGTGCCGAGGACGACCAAGCCGGCGATGGTCACACCTACCGCACCTGCCACCCGCTTCGCCCGTCTCCACCCACCCATAGGCGTAATTGCCGAACAGCGGCGTCGTTGCATTTACGCTCTCCCTTCCAGGGGCGGCGGACAATAGCGTGCCGTCACCATCACTGGTCTCATATTGAGGGGAGGGTATGCCAGGAACCTTCCCGAAAGGTTCCCGAGCGCACGATGGCGCCCGCCGAGCCACTCGGCACGATGGTCGCCAGAGCCGCGCTGAGGTATTAGGCCTGCGACCTCGCCGTTCTGTAAGCGCCGCGACTAATTGAGACCGCCGGACGACGACGGGGTGATTTGCCGACGTCCTCCGTTAGCGCAGTACGAGCTCTTCGCCGCCCTCGCCGCCGGCCACGTCAACCGTCACGGTGTCACCCTCGGTGTACTTCCCCTCCAGGAGCGCAAGGGCCAGGTTGTCGCCGATGGTGCGCTGTATGAGGCGCTTCAGCGGCCGTGCCCCGTAGACGGGGTCAAAACCACGGTGGGCCAGCCAGGCCTTGGCCGCATCGGTCACGACCAGGCTGAGGCGCCGGGCGGCCAAACGCTTGTCGAGGTCGCGCAGTTGGATGTCGACGATCTGGGCAATATCGGCCTCGGTGAGCTCCCTGAAGTGGACGATCTCGTCGACCCGGTTCAGGAACTCGGGCTTGAACGCCTCCCGTATGTCGCCCCGGTAATTGGACGTCATAATCAGGACGGTATTTGTGAAGTTGACCGTCCGGCCCTGCCCGTCGGTCAGGCGCCCGTCGTCGAGGACCTGGAGCAGGATGTTGAACACGTCAGGGTGGGCCTTTTCGATCTCGTCGAGCAGCACCACCGAGTACGGGCGGCGGCGAACGGCCTCGGTGAGCTGGCCGCCCTCCTCGTAACCCACGTACCCGGGAGGAGCCCCGACCAGGCGCGCCACCGAGTGCTTCTCCATGTACTCGGACATGTCGATGCGGATCATCGCCCTCTCGTCATCGAACAAGAAGTCGGCCAGTGACCTCGCCAATTCAGTCTTGCCGACCCCGGTAGGGCCAAGGAACAGGAAGCTGCCGATCGGCCTGTTCGGGTCGGACAAGCCACTGCGCGAGCGACGGATGGCATTGGCCACCGCCCTCACCGCCTCGTCCTGCCCGACCACCCGCTCGTGCAGGACGTCCTCCATCCGCACGAGCTTGGCCACTTCGCCTTCGAGGAGACGGCTCACGGGCACGCCCGTCCATTTGGCCACCACTTCGGCCACGTCCTCCTCGTCGACTTCCTGCTTCAACATCTTGTTGGAGGCCTGCAGCTCCTCGAGGTGTTTGGTGGCCTCGTCGGCCTGACGCGA
>JASHVH010000368.1 GCA_030039575.1 Acidimicrobiales bacterium
CGAGGAGTTCGGGGACGGTGTGGAAGCCGTTGGTGGATGGCTCCATGCCGACCGCATAAAGACCCTCGCCCATCATGCGCCATTCGAGGTAAACCGGCAGGGTTGTCGGGTCGTAGCTGAGGTACACCCCGAGCCCGCCCTCGATCGGGCGGAAAGCTCGGTTGACCACGGCAACTGCCACACGGCCGTCCGGACCGGCGGCAACCGGGATTTCGAAGCCCTCGGCAAAGAACTCTTTCTCAGGGCCGGAAAAGCGCCGGTAGCGCTCGCTCGATACGGCGTTGTCTTCGAAAATCGACCCGGGGACGGGGCCGTTAATGGCGGACAGCAACTCGGACCCGTCGTCGACCACCGGGTAGCCGATATTGAAGTGGTACAGGAGCTGGTGCGGCGTCGGGTAATAACCGTCGTTGCGGACAACGTCGCGTAGGCGGAAAGAGCTGGTGCCGAGCTCGCTCTCGTACCGGCGAAGGAGAAGGAGGTTTTCGCCGTAGACGATCTCCTGCCGGACGCTTCCCTCCGCCCACAGAAAGCACCGCTCCCCCTCCCAACGCTCGCCGTAATTGAAATGGCTGGCCGGGATGATCCCGACCCGGTCGTGAGTGCCGTAACGGTCGGTGTGGCGGGAGTGGAACTTGAAATGGGAAACGTCGACGTCCTGGGGGTTGCCGATGGTCACGAGGCCGGCCGTGTTGCACAAACCGCCCAGGATGTACCTCACCCAGGCGTGGTCGTCGTTCTCCCAAAACGACGGGCCGGGGAAGAGTTTCGGCGGCAACCAGGCCAGCGATGCCCCCGCGTACTCGGCATAGCCGGGGTCCATCCCGCGGTCGACGTTGACGCTGAAGCGGAAGCCGGTGCCCGTCCTGAACTCGAGGAAGCGCGACCCGCGGGCGTAGCCCTGCTCCCATGACAGGAGCTCCACGCCACCCAACTGCGCCAGGTTGCCGACCCGGCGGAGCACGTCGCGCCGGGGTACCTCCGACTCGAACAATCTCATCGTCACACCTTCCTGTTGGGTTCCTCGGCTTTATTGGGTTTCTTTGGCCTTACCGGTGGCTCAGCCCTATCGATCGGTTCGGCCGAGCGGTTCGGATTTATCGGGCGGTCCGGCTTGAGGTTGCGAAAGCGAGCGGGCCGGGCCTACGTAGGACAGGACCCCTCCATCTACGGGCAAGGTAACGCCGGTGACAAACCGGCTCGCATCCGAGGCCAGGAAAACGGCGACGTCGGCGACTTCCTCGGGGAGCCCAAAACGCCCGGCAGGTATCCGGGCCTGCAGGGCGTCGAAGTCCAGCACCCCAGGGTACTGCTTGTCGTAGTTGCGCAGCGCGTCCGTGAGGATCCAGCTTGGGGCGATGGCATTGACGCGGATGCCGTGCTCGGCCCACTCGACCGCCAGCGTGCGGGTCAGGTTGACGATCGCCGCCGCGCTGGCCGTGTACGCAGCTCGCTTCGGCATGCCGCCGTGCCCTCCTATGGACGACATATTTATCACGGAACCTCCGGAGCCCGCGCTGATCATGTGACGGGCTGCAGCCCTGGCGCCGGCAAACTGGGCCACCACCGTCGTGCGCAAGACCCGTTCGAACTGTTCGGTCGTGAGGTCCACGGAGGGAGAAAGCACCGTCGTACTCGTGAGGTTGTGCATGATGTCCAGGCGGCCATACCGACGGATGGCATCGTCCACCAACGCGTCGATGCTGCCTTCCTCGAGTGCATCGACCCTCACGCCGAAGCCTTCGCCGCCTGCTTGCACAACCGCGCCGGCGGCGTCATCGGCCAGCCTTTGGTCGATGTCGGCGACCACTACTTTGGCTCCCTGCTTCGCAAAGGCGGCGGCGCAGGCGACCCCGATACCGCCCCCTCCTCCGACCAGGACCGCGACTCTGCCCTCTAGAGAACCCATTGACACGGCCTGCCTTTCCTACACATGGACGAACGCCGTACGGCCCCATAGGGGTCAACTGGCCACCCGCCGCCGGCCCAACTTGCGCCCTCCGAAGTACACAGCCGCGATCAGGATTATGCCATAGGCGATGTCTACGGCTGCCGTCCCGAGGGAAAGTACGTCAAGGTCGGCAGTAATGAGGGTGAGCACTATGGCGCCCGCGATGGTGCCGACATAGTGCCCCCGGCCCCCGAGTATGGATGCCCCACCAACGGCCACGGCTATGGCCGAGGAGAAGAGGAAGTCGTTACCCATATCTGTGAAAGCCTGGCCATAAAAACCGAGTAACAGCACGCCAGCCAAAGCGGCGGTGAGACCCGAAACGGCGTAAGGCACCAGCAAGATCCTGCGCACGTTTATCCCAGCCAGAAAGGCCGCGACCGGGTTGGTGCCCACGGCATACAGTTTGCGCCCGAAGACGGCCCAGCTGAGCCCGATGATCGTAACAGCCGAGATGACCGCCCAGACCAGGACGACATTTGGTATCCCAACGGTGTCCCCGGTCACAAAATTGACGATGCTCTCTGGCGGGGACGACGCGAAGCCGCCGTTTGTATAGATCAGCAGTAATCCTTGAATGGCGCCGCTCATGCCCAGTGTCATGATTATCGGAGGTACTCCCGCGTACGCCACACCCAAACCGTTCAGGAGGCCGACGAGTATGCCCGCGACCAGGACGAGGGGGATAACCCAGGTCAACCGGGACGTAACCCCATTAGCCAGGTTGGCGGTAACGAGTGCAGCGCCCGCCAACACGGACGGTATCGACAGGTCGATCCCCCCAGTCAGCATGCACAGGGTTTGGCCCACGCCCACGAACCCCGTGAACGAGGCCGTTATGAGAATGGTGCGGATGTGGGCGACACTGGCGAAGTCGACGGCGTAAATACTACCGAAGAGGAATAGCACACCAGCCACTACGAAAGCCAAAACGATGGCGCTGTTGCGGCGGAACCCGCCCGATAAGTCACTCATGTTGTCCTTGCCCGGCTCTGGACGGCCGAATTGAAAGTGACCGCGACGATCAGGATGAAGCCCTGGAAGAAAATGCTCCAATACGAGGTCAGGCCCAGGGCGAAGACCAGGTCGGGAATGAGCAGGAAGGCGATGGCGCCGACAATCGAGCTCGCAGCCGACCCTTTGCCGCCGAAGATGCTCGCCCCTCCCAGCACGACAGCCGCTATCGAGTTTAAGATGAACTGGTCGCCGGCATCAGGGCTGCCCGATTGGGCCTGCACGGTAAGGTATATCCCGGCCAGAGCGGCCAGAGCAGCGCACGCTATGTAGGCGCGGACCTTCTGGCGGCGGACGGGGACACCTAGCAAATTCGATCGCGACTCATCACTGCCGATGGCGACGATGTCGCGGATGAAGCGCGTCCGCCGCACGACGAACCACAGCCCGAAAAGGCCGACCACGATAAGGACGGACTTGGGGATCCCGAGGATGGCCCCACTCAGCGCGTTGATGAGCGTGGGTGAAACCGTCCCGCCCTCAATAGGAAGCACCGCAAACGCGATACCGTCTGCAATCGACCACGTGGCCAGGGTGACGATGAATGGCTGCATCCCGGTCAGCACGATCATCAGGCCGTTGAGCCAACCGATGATCACGCCGATGGCGATGACGGCCAGGACCTCAAGTCCGATGAGCGGCCCCTTGGCATTGAGGTGCGTGGCCAGCAGGGCCGTCACCAAACTGATCACGCCACCAACTGAAAGGTCGACGCCTCGCGTCAATAAGGCCAGCGTCTGGCCGAAGGCCACAAAAGCCAACGGGGCCACCAGCGAGAAGAAGGCCCCGAGTGCGCCCGGGCCCACCAGAAGCCGGGGGTCGAGGATGAGGATGGCCACAGTGAGGACGAAGACGTAGACGTACGGCATGAGGAGTTGCAGGTTGGCCTGCGCTCTCCGCGCCGACGAAATCGAGTGCGGCCGCCGCGGCGACGCCTCGTTTGGGGGTGTCCCCGTTGGGTAATCGAGGCTCGGGGCGGTAACTATGTCGGGCCCGCTCATGGGGCCGGTCGCGGCGCCTGGGTGCGGCGCCCACCCACCGAGGCGGCCACGATGTTCCCCTCCGTGATGTCAGCCCCCTCGAGCTCAGCCCGGACGCGTCCGTCGTGTACCACAGCCACGCGGTCAGACATTTCGGCCAGCTCGAACACGTCCGTGGAGTAAAAGAGGATGGCGACACCTTGTCTGCAAAGCTCACGCATCAAAGCGTAAATCTCGGACTTCGTCCCCACATCGACACCGCGTGTGGCGTCGAACATCAGCAACAACTTCGGCCGCTGTGCGAGGGCACGCGCCAACAACACCTTTTGTTGGTTGCCGCCGGACAGGGCGCTCACTTCCTGACGGGCGTCACGCAGCTTGATGCTCAGCCGTTCCACACTTGTGCTAACCAGGGCCTGCTCGCGCTCCCGGCTCACCAGGCCAAGGCGGCCGAGGCTGCCCAGACTGCTAAGGGAAAGGTTGTCACGAATGCCGAGACCCAGGCACAGCCCTTCCGTGGCTCGGTCCTCGGGTATAAGTGCGATACCTGCTTTCAAGGCGTCGGCAGGCCGGTGCAGACGCAATGCCTTGGTGTCCAGGACGACCTGCCCACTGTGGGCCATGGCTCCGTAGAGGGACAGGAACAGCTCGCGTTGGCCTTGCCCCTGAAGGCCTCCTATGCCGAGGACCTTGCCGCGTTCCATTTGCGGAGAGACGTCGGCCAGGCGCGGCGGCGAGCTGATGTTGTTAACCTCACAGACGATCTCCGCCCGTTCCGGAGGTGCCGGCGCTTCAGGGAAAATGCGGTCTACCTGACGGCCCAGCATGAGCTCGATGAGCCGCTCCTCGGGCATGTCCTGCTTCGAACCGCTGCCCACGTCCGTCCCGTTACGGAAGACGGTCACGTCGTCACACAGCCGCTCGACTTCTTCCAGCCGGTGTGAGATGAACAGCGTGGAGTTACCCGCGGCCGAAAAACTCCTTACATGTTTGAACAACCAGTCCACCTGTTGAGGCAGCAACGCCGACGTAGGCTCGTCGAGGATCAGCACCTTAGGCCTCCGGACCAGGGCCTTGCAGATCTCGATCACCTGGCGGTCAGCCAGGCTCAGCTCGCGTACGTTGACCCTGGGATCGATACCTCCGACTTCCAACCGGCTGAGCGCTTCTTCTGCCTTGCCCACCAGGGCGCCGCGGTCGATGCGGCCCCACTTCACTCTGGGCTCGATACCGTAGAGGAGGTTGTCCGCCACCGTAAGGTCGGGTATGAGGCTGAGCTCTTGAAATACCGTGACCACGCCGGCTGACTGTGCTTCGGCGGGGGACCGGGCCAGGAACGGCCGGCCCTCGAGCGTCATCTCGCCCTGATCGGGGGCGACGGCGCCCGACAAGACTTTGACCATCGTGCTCTTGCCGGCGCCGTTCTCGCCCATAAGCCCGCAGACTCTGCCGTACTCGCAGACCAGGTTGGCCCCTCGCAACGCGGCCACGCCGTCGTAGGACTTCTGGATCCCCCGGATCTCCAGGACGGTGTTACCCATTCGCCTGTAACTGCCTTTTCTGTCCGCTTCGAACCGCTTCTCGTCTCCCTGCGCCGGTCACCGGGCTAGCCCGTCCTGCAGCCACCTGGGCTCGGTCAACCCCGTCCGGGTGGGCCCGAAAGCAGCTGACGCGGCTCAGATGGCTGCAGTTGCGAGCGATTTAGTTACCCGGCCGCCTGCTGCGGGGTGATCTCGGACGCAAACTGCGGGAGGGTGTACGGAAGCGACAGACCCGGCGAGAGGTTCGGGAAGAAGTTGCTTCCACTCTTCAGTGTTTGGACCGAGGTGACCAGCCCGGTCGAGTTTAGCGCGACCATTGGCGCGGCCGATGTGTAAACGTACATCGGGTAAGAGATCCAGTACTGCTGCGCCTCGCCACCGTGCGGCTTGGCGACCTTGTGCTCGAGGATATTGAGGGCGAGCTGCATGGCCAGCTGGACCTGGCCGGTGGCGTTGGTCAGGAGAG
>JASHVH010000003.1 GCA_030039575.1 Acidimicrobiales bacterium
ACGGGGCCGGTCAGCTTCTACGGCTCCTCCGGGCCCATCGCCGGCTGCACCGACGTGGCCATTGACACCAGCAACTCGACGGCCGGTTGCAACCTGGTCCTCCAGGCCGGCGGCCCCGACCAGGTGGTCGCTATGTACGAAGGCGATAGCCAGACCGCCAGTTCCGACGCGGCTACGACGTTGGACGTACAGGTCCCGACCCAGGTCCAGGTGTCCGTCTCACCGCCGGCGCCCGTGGTAGGCCAGCCGGTCACGTACACCGCCACCGTGTCCAACGAGTACCCGGCCACGGCCCCAACGGGGACGGTGAGCTTCAGCGGTACAGGCACCAGCTGCACAGATGTTGCGCTGGCGCCGGCCACCGCCAGCACGGCCGCCACGCTCAACAGTGACGGCACGACGACCGCCCCGTACACGGCCAGCTGCACCCAGGTCTACAGCGCCCCCGGCGACCAGGACGTCTTGGTCGCCTACAGCGGCGACGACTACACGCTCCCCAGCAATGCCAGTACTGACGTCCAGGTCGCCCAGGCGCCAACGACCATGTCGCTGCAGGTGAGCCCGGCCAACTCCGTGGCTGGCCAAGCGGTCACTTACACCGCCACGGTGTCGGCGCCGGCCGACACCGCCGGCCCGGCGCTCGGCGGCACGGTGACCTTCTCCACCACCGACGGGGTCGGCTCCGGCTTGCCGCCAGAGGACCTCTGCTCGGACGTGGCCCTGGCCGCGGCCACGACGACCGGTACGACCACCTACACCGCCACCTGCGACCAGACATTCCCGACGGCCGGGGTCAGCAATGTGGTCGCGACCTACTCGGGCGATGCCAACACCACCAGTTCCTTCGCCAGTTCCACCATCAGCGTGGGCCAGGCGACAACAACCACAGTTCTCGAACCTTCGGCCCCCAACCCGATGGCGGACGAGGGCTTCGAGGTTGTCGCCACGGTGTCCGTCCCGGACAGCGAGGCTGTCCCCACCGGCACCGTCACCTTCAGCACTCAGGGCGGCCCAACGTCCGGAGATGGTGCCAGCCAAACCCTCTGCAGCGCCGTGCCACTCACCGCGCTCACAAGCACGGCCGGATCTTTCGCGGCCAGCTGTGGGGTGAGCCTCGACGCCGGCTACTACCCGGTGACGGCCACCTATTCGGGTGACGCCAACACCACGGGCTCATCGGCCACTGGCACCGTCAGCGTCGGCAAGGACCCCGTCACCCTGCAGGTCGTGCCGTCGCCGTCGGCCCCGACGGTCGGCCAGGCCGTCACCTACACGGCGACCTTGGCCCCGCCTCCACCGGCCGCGTCCCTCCCCGGCCTGGGCGGGACGATCAGCTTCACCAGTGGCACCAGCACCATCTGCTCCAACGTCGCCCCGGCCGGTCCCTCGCTCCAGGCCACCTGCACCCAGACCTACGACGCGGTCGGGCCGCAGGACGTCACGGCGACGTACTCGGGCGACTCCAACACCCTGGCCGCCACCGCTTCGGCCGGCGTGCTGGTGGGCGCGAACCCACCGGGTGCGCCGACCGGACTGGCCGCCTCGCCCGGGCCAGGCAGTGTGACCTTGTCGTGGACCGCCCCCTCGTCCGACGGGGGCAGCCCGGTAACCGGCTACCAGGTCTTCGAAGGGACCGCCCCGGGCCAGGAGGGCACCACGCCGGCGTGCGTGCCCTTGGGCACCGGTACGTCCTGCACGGTGAGCGACCTCACTGCCGGGGACACCTACTACTTCACAGTGGCTGCCTCCAACAGTGGCGGGGACGGCTCTGCTTCCACAGAGGTGTCGGCTATCGCCCAGGCGCCTCCGGCCCCAACGACCACGACCACGGCCCCTATGACGACGACCACGACAGCGTCGGCTCAGCGGGGGACCACGACCACGGGCCCTACGACGACGGCCACGGGCGCTGCGACGACCGCCGCCACGGCGGCCACCACAACAGCGCCGAGCACGACCACGGGCCTTTCGATGACGACCACGACAGCTTCGGCTCAGCCGACGACCACGACCACGGCCACGGCCCATAGCGACACGACGACCACGACGACGGGGCGTACGACCACCACCTCGGCCCGGCCTCCTACTGGCGAACCTGGCCCACTGGCCACCACCTCTGCCACCTCCTCTGCCACCTCGCGATCGGCCAGCACCACGACGCTCGTCGCCTCGCCGGGCCGGCCCCGCTTCGGCCAGGCGGTCAGCCTCACCGCGATCGTGGCGCCAAGGGTGCCCTCGGGCTCGTCGCCCCGGCCGTCGGGAGAAGTCACCTTCAGCTCGGGCGGTGTCAAACAGGGCGGCCCGGTGGCGCTCTCCGACGGCAAGGCCCGGGCCGTGCTCATGACCGACCTCGCCCCGGGCAGGTACCTTGTCACGGCCAGGTACTCCGGTGACGCCCGGTTCGAGCCCTCCACGGCCAACCTCCTGGTGACGGTTGCGTGCCCCACAGAGGCCAGCCCTGGCCATGGCGGCCCGTTGGACGTGAGCGGTGCCAGCTGCGTCGAAGGGGCCGCGCTGGGCCACGGGGTGAAAGTGGGGCCCGGTGGCCGGTTGGCCGTCCTCGGCTCGACCGTGAAGGGCGGGCTACAGGCGGACGGGGCCAGCGCGTTGATCATTTGCGGCTCGTCGGTGTCAGGGCCGGTAAGGGTCATCGGCTCCAGAGGCCCGGTCATCCTGGGGGGCGCCGCCGGCTCGTCCTGTGCCCCCGACAAGTTCACCGGCCCTCTCGGCGTCCTGGCGGCGAAAGGCGCCGTGCGGGCCGAGCGCATCTCCGTCAGCGGCGGTGTGCTGCTGATGGGCAACCTCAGGGGTGTGGCCCTGGTCGCTTCCACGATGGGCGGGCCACTGGCGGTCATCGCCAACGCCGGAGGCATTGTCGTCCGCCATAACGCCGTCGGCGGGGACGTGGACATCGCCTGGAACACAGGCCGTCTAACCGTCGGCCCCAACAGCGGGGCGGGCCGGGTCACCGAGTCGTTCAACGAGGCCGCGCCGGGAGCACCCGAGAACCTGAAAGGAAGTCGATCGCGATGACGCCGGG
>JASHVH010000369.1 GCA_030039575.1 Acidimicrobiales bacterium
CGAGGCCAAGGTCACCGAGGCGGCAGGGTCCTCATCAGGACCCTACATCGGCGACCAGCTCCGAGGGGTAATCGCGTGCTGCGGTGACGTTCTCGACTAGCGCGTCGGCGCGTCGACGCAGTTTTGCCCCTCCGGCCGTAGGTATAGCCACTGCTGACATGAAGAGTCTGCCCTGTCCACTCGGTACCAAGACCCTAAGGTTTGCCTCTAGACGTCTTCGACGGAAACGACGGACGCGACCTTCCGCACAGTGACGATCGCATTTTCGTGGTCTTGATCAGTCGCAGCCGCGCACGCATCGGAAACGACGACCACTCGAAAGTCCAGGTCGTGTGCGTTCAACGCCGTCGACAACACTGTTATGTCCGTGGCCACACCAGCCAGGAGGAGCCGTTCGGTGTGAGACCCGCTCAGGATCGACTGCAGTCGCGTGCCGTGCAGCGCGCTGATCCGCGATTTCCGCAGGGTGATGTCCTGTTCCACAGGGCCAACCCCGGCCACGAACTCCGTCCCCCACGAACCGAGCGCCAGGGCGTGCGCCGCCATGGCTCCACCGAGGAGAGGAGAGGTCTGCGGAAAGCCAAGGTACCCCACATCAAATCCCAGACCGACATGTATGACAGGCATTCCTTGACCTCGAGCGCGCGTTTGAAGATCCCGTAGGTTGTCAAAGGTTTTATGTCGACCTGCGAAACTTGAGTAGCCCTTGCCAGCCAGCTTCCCCCCATCACCGATCACGTCGTTGATGAAGTCAATACACACAAGGGCCGTGTTCATCGCGTGACCTCCCATGTCCATTTTCGCCTGGTCACCGGCACGCGACCTGGCTTCACTGATTGACGCTACAAGTCGGATGTGGCTTAGAGCCGAAAGGGCGAACCGCAGCATTGCCCCCGGCTTCCGCCGTGGCCGGCGCCTGCTTCGGGGTGTGTGCTTCGCGGGTTGCAGACGGCCCCCCGAGCCACTCGTCCCGGACGCAAGCTACAAGGCCGATCGGGCCATGGCCTCTTTGGTGTTCGTCACCACCATGGCGTCCGTCTTCGCTGATTACCGACGTACGAGCTATTGCCGGGCGAGCTGGCCCCGCTTGATTGGTGGCGCACACCGGCGCCAAGGTGCCGGTCGGCAAAGGAGACGGGCCCTTTCTCTGTCTGAGGGCCAGTCCAGACCTGCTTGGCCAACGCGAAGCCAACTTGGGGCCGACTTTCGTCGTTGTGGGGAAGGACGATGAACCTCGCCGACGAGCGAATTGCGAGCTGCGTGCCCAGGAACTGGCATGCGCGTATTTCGTTGGTTCGACCTGGCGGGGCTATACCTGGAGATCCCGCACCAAACAGCCATGACCCAGGACGACGTACAAGGTCCTCGACCCTGTGACAATGGGGGAGTAAAAGAGATCAAGCCAGCCCCGGCGGTTCTGGAAGCCATGACCAGCCAGATGGGGGGCTCGGATGTTTCGGTTTCGTCGAGGGTGCTAAACAGGCTCACCCTCTTTCGGCACTGGATCCCGTGCCCAACAAATGGCCGTGGCTCCCTTTCCTTTGTTAGTTCCTTTCCCGCTGGCGCCGGGTCATGGCGCCGTCGGGACCGTCCTCGCCGCGAGCATTCGCAGCGGTTGCCTGGATTATCGCCACCAGATAGGTGCACAAGCGACGGCCGCGTCGACCAGCTCGTTTTTGCCCAATGAGCTATCCGTGAGCCATGCCTTGATAGCCCCGGCGAACCCGTGCGCCACGAACTGGCGATAACTCGGTGGTTGGCGCCGGGAAGGTCCGGGTGGGTCGACCGAGCGATAAAAGCCAGGGCGTAGTCGGCAAAGTGGCGCACCAAGGCTTCGTACACCCCACCGTCGGCCGGGTCGCGCACGGCCTGCTGGTAGACGGCCTTGAAGCGCTCGATGTGATCGGCGACGTCGAAGATCGAAAGGCGCAGCATTTCCGCGGCCGATAGCCCGCCCTCGGCGCGACGTTCGTCCTCGTCATAGTGGGCACGCTCCAGGTCGCCAAGTAGTACCTGGAGAAGGAGCTCCAACGGGTTGGCGTAGTGGTTGTAAAAGGTGGCCCGGGTAACTCTGGCCCGCTCTGCCAGGTCGGCGACCGTGATGCGTGAGATGGGCTGCTCGGAGGCAAGCTCAACGATCGCCTCTTCGCACGCTTGGGCCGTTCGGACGACCCGAGGGTCGTTCCGCTCAGCCATCGGGCCGTGCTCCTATACCCCAAAGCCAGGCAAACAACCCGGGCTGCTCCAGGCCGATGGACTGCAGGCCCAACGCCACTTGCACGTGGACACGGTCGTAGGCGGCATGTCGACTGGCTGCTTTGGCAACCGCGGGGTAATGGCCGTGGTCGCCCTCGCCGTCCTTGCCGCCGGCGTCGTATCAGATGTGGTCAATGGCAGCTTCTGGGTGCGCCACGCCTTGCTCGCCAGCATCGTCGGCAGCGTGGTCGTGGTGATGTTGTCGGTCGCCGTCGCGCTGAGACTAATTGCATTCCCGGCCGCGTTTATGTGCGTGATCATGTCCAATTTGGACGTGGCCTGTGACCAGCCTGCCGAACCGGCTCGGCTAACCCAGCCGATGCCAGATCTTGATGCGCTGTCGTTCTGCGCCCCTAGTAGTACCAGTGGTGCTACCATTGCGCCATGGCTGTAGTGAAGCGATCCGTTTCGATCGACGCCGAGGTAGCCGCCGCCGCCGAGGAGGCGGCCGCCGAGGACGGTATGTCCTTTAGCGCCTGGCTGTCCGAAGCCGCTCACCGTCAGCTACTTGTACGGGAGGGTCTTCGTGGAGTCGCGGAGTGGGAGACAGGAGCTGGCGCTCTCACGCCAAATGAGTTGGCTGCGGGTGAGATCCTCCTTGACCGTCTCATCTCGAGCGGGTCCCGCAAGAGGGCACGGAGTGCATGACCGTCGCCGGCTTGACCTACGACACCGGAGCTTTGGTCGCTGCCGAGAGAGATGACCGGATCATGTGGTCGCTTCACCGAGCGGCTCTGCGACGAGGGCTTCCCCCGACAGTGCCAGCGGGAGTGCTCGCTGAGGGTTGGCGCGGGGGCCCGCAAGCAAATCTGTCGCGGCTATTGAAGGGGTGTGACATCGAGGATCTCACCAAGATCCAGGCCCGAGCGGTGGGAGCCCTGGCGGCTCGGGCAGATCACGACGACATCGTTGATGTCTCCGTCGTCGAGGGGGCCGTCCGAGAAAGCCATGCGGTGGTGACTTCAAACCCGGGCCACATCCGCAAGGTAGCCACAGCGGCTGGAGTCGCCATCACGATCCATAGTGTCTGACGTTCTGCACTGGACGTCGACTCGCGGTGCGAGCGAGTAGGAGCCGCGCGATCGTCGATTTCGGGTGCCTCACCGTTGCATCGGCCACTGTCGTTGTGTATGCCTCGTTAGCTGGATGTACGCCTCGCAAGCTGGCCCCGGGGGGTGATCGTGGCGCAGAGCGGTCACGCGAGGCATCGGACGTGACCCTGATCTCACATGATGATCCCGCGGACCTCTAGCAGGGGCAACGCCAGGTTGTCCGGACCGCCGATGGTTATTGGGGCGAGTAAGGGGTCCCCGGTCAGTTGGCGCCAGGCTGTGCCGGCGTCGGTAACGACTACCACCTCGGGGGACTAGGCCAGGCCGACGCCGAGCTCCCAGTTTGAGTCGCAACGCACCAGATGCCAGCGAAGCTGTTCGCCAAAATCGATGTTG
>JASHVH010000370.1 GCA_030039575.1 Acidimicrobiales bacterium
CGGAACCGGCGGACCTGCCACTGGAGCTCAGGCCGTTCGCCGGCCAGTTTGGCCAGGTCGGCCGTGGTCACCAGGTGGAGCGGGCTCTCGTCGACGAACGAGCCAATTTCCCCCTCCCAAGAATGCACCCCTGACCCCTCTCGCTCGAAGTCGTTGACGGCCTCGAAGGTGGGGGTCCCGTAGCCCGAAGCCGGTACCAATCTCACCGGCCGGTCGAGCCACTCGGACAGGCAGCCGTCGAGCGCGGGGCCACGGGCGATCTCCTCCATCCCGGGTGGGCCGACCAGCAGCTCGTCACCGGAGAACCGAGCGGCGGCCTGGAGCAGCCGCCCGTCACGCTTGGCCGAGATAATCGTACGGGAAGTGAGGTCGAGCACCCCGAAGCTGCGGTCGCCGACGACCCCGACGTCGGAGAGCTGCACTTCCTCGCAGGCCTCTCCCTGCATCGACTTGACGGGGTACCGCCAGAGGCCTTGGACGTGCACGAACGTAAACGTTAGTGCGGCCTCTGGGCCGGCTGGCCCGCTCGTCGTCAGCGGGGACAAAACCCGCCCATCGTCAGCGGCCACAAAACCCCCTCGTCATCAGCGGGGACAAACACGGCCCCGCTGCAGGAGGATCGGCCTGGTTAATAGCTATCTAGCTACTTAGCTAGCTTGCGTCGCCTCGAAGCCTTGACGGCGTAGCTCTCGATACCGGCTATCAGCAGGTCGAGCCCGAACTCGAACCGCTCTTCCGGGTTGAAGGCGAAGATCAGGTCGATCGCCTTGATGGTGCGGGGGAAGCGGTCCCGGGGAAGAGACAGGAAGTAGTCCTTCATCATCTGCACGATCTGTTCGGGTGGAAGGTCCTCCCCAGTCGGCGAGGCATAGCCGAGGCTCTCTTCGAAACAGAAGGCGCCCACGTACAGGCCGGCAATGTCGCCTATGTAGGCAATGACCCGGTCAGGGATGCCGACGGGTTGGAGGAGGGTGAACAGCCACTCGGACAAGAGCGCGGTCTGGGGCCCGGCGGGGATGCGCCCGAACGAGAGCCGGGCCACGTCGCGGTACTTGCTCAACGCCTTGCGCATCTGGATGCCGAGCGCTTTCAGCTGCTCCTTCCAGTGAGCCGGGTCCGGTTCAGGCAGGACTACCTCGCGGGTGACACGGTCGAAAATGAGCTGGAAGAGCTCCTCTTTGTTGCGAACGTGCCAGTAAAGCGAGGCCGCCCCCGTCCCGAGCTCCTCCGCCACCCGGCGCATCGACAGGCCGTCAAGGCCTTCCTTGTTGAGCACTGCCAACGCTGCCTCGACAATGGCTTCGCGGGTGATCGGTGCCCGAGGGGGTGGCTGTGTCCGGTGCCAGGGTGGTTCCGGCAGTTCCTCCTCAGCCGGAAGCTGGTCCTCCTGGTCGTCGATCACGCTTCCAGCATAGCAATGGAAGAACACTGTTCGACTGTCTAACGCCGTTCTGGCGCCCACGGCTGGCCCACCCGGGTCCGGCGTGACCTGCTCTTACGCCCGAGCTCGGTACCCGGCACCGGGGCGAAGAAGGAACAGTCGAATGGCATTCCGTTCACGAACGGCGTTTGACAAGAACGATCATTGACTCTAGAATGCTGTTCCATGACTGGAGTCGCGTTCGAGGGCCGGCCAGGAAGGACCTGACAGGAAACCCGGGGTACAGAGCCCGGATAGGAAACACAGGAGCGTGGGATGACAACAGCGACGATCGAAGCCCGGGGCGCCAGGAAGCGTTTCGGCCGGACCACCGCCCTGGACGGGCTGGACTTAGTGGCCGAGCCCGGTCAGGTGGTGGCCCTCCTTGGGCCCAACGGGGCCGGTAAGACCACCTTCATCAGGGCGGTCGCCACCCTGCTGCGCCTGGATGGCGGCGAACTGTTCGTGGCCGGCCACGATGCCGGCCGTGAGCCCGCAGTAGTAAGGCAGATGATCGGGTTGGCGGGCCAGTTCGCGGCCGTCGAGCCCGTGATGACCGGACGGGAGAACCTGCAGATGGTGGCGCGGCTGTTCGGGAAGGACCGCCGCCAGGCCAAGAGAGCGGCAGCCGCGGTGCTCGTGCAGATGGGGCTCGACGAAGCCGCCGACAAGCCGGTGCGGACCTACTCGGGCGGCATGCGCCGGCGGCTCGACCTGGGCGCCAGCCTCGTGGGGGAGCCCAAGTTGTTGCTCCTTGACGAACCCACCACCGGGCTCGACCCTCGCAGCCGGACCGAATTGTGGGACACCATCCGGGCTCTGGTCGGACAGGGCACCGACGTATTGCTCACTACTCAATACCTCGACGAGGCGGACCAACTGGCGAGCCATATTGTCATCATCGACCGCGGCAAAGCCGTCGCCGCCGGCTCGCCGGCGGAGCTGAAGCGGCGGGTCGGGGGCCGGGTTATCGAGGTCCACACCCGGTTCCGCGAGGACCTACCCGTCGTGGCCACCGCCCTGGAGCGGCTCGACCACGGGAGCGCTCACGTGGACGAGGCCACTCGTAAGGTGAGCCTGGGGGTGGACGGCGCCGCCAACTGGCTCACGGCGGCCCTCCAGGCGATGGAGGCCAGCGGGGCGAACGTCGACGACATCAGCCTGCGCCAGCCGAGCCTCGACGAGGTGTTCCTCGCCCTCACCGGTGCGAATTAATCGAACCAGTCAACCAAGCGAACTAAGGACGAAAACGAATGACTACGGTGGCCATCCCCACATCGGCGCAGGCGCCAAGGCCGGCGACGAAGACGACTTCCATTGCCACCAGCACCGTGCAGGTGGCCAAGCGGGCGTTGTTCCGGTACTTCCGCTCGCCGCAGCTGGTGGTGCTCGGCACCATCCAGGGCGCCCTGTTCCTGCTCATTTTCCGGTACGTCTTTGGCGGCGCCATCAACGTCCACGGCGCCAGCTATGTGAACTTCCTCGTCCCCGGGTTCGTCACGACCGGCATCCTGTTCACGGGCCAGGGCGGGGCTACCGCCATAGCGGAAGACCTTCAGCAGGGCTTCGTAGACCGCTTGAAGTCCCTGCCCGTGCCCAGGTCCTGTTTCCTGGCCGGACGGGCCATCGCCGACACCGTGTGGACCACGTGGGGGTTGCTGGTCGCCATCGCCGTCGGCCTCGGCGTCGGTTTCCGGCCTACCGGTCCTGCCGCCGGCGACCTGGCCGCTCTTGGCCTGTGCGTGCTCTTCGGGTTCGCCTTCGAGTGGCTGTTCCTGGTGGTCGGCCTGTACGCGGGTTCTCCCCAAGCGGCCCAGGGCATGGCCTTTTTGGTGTTCCCGCTGACGTTCGTCTCCAGTGCCTACGTCCCGGTCAGCAGCATGCCCGGGTGGCTACAGGCGTTCGCCGAACATCAGCCGGTCACGTTCATGGTCGGGGCGGTGCGAGCCCTTACTCTCGGGCCGGACAGCGCCAAACAGCTCGGTCACAGCGCCGGCTATTTCACCGCCTGGGCCCTCGTGTGGGCGGCCGGGACCGTGCTTGTCTTCGCCCCACTGGCGGTGCGCAAGTACCGGCGGAGCTAAGAAAGGGGCGCCTGACCGGATTGCCCACCGTCCGCCGCCGTCGGGCCTCTATCCGCCGCGGCCCGCCGCCGGCCCCGCCCTGGCTGCGAGATCTGGGGCGGAAAACTGTTATTGCAATTACCTTTTCAGCCCCAACACACTTGTTCAGCCCCAGAACGGGGAGTCAACGGCACGGCGGCACTAGTCTGAGGCCATGAGCCAAGGCGGTTTCACCAAGGGCCTGAGCCGGCCCGCCCGCCCCGGCGTCGACGACCTCGATTGGTTCGAGGCCCTCCGCCCACCTCTGCCCTTTGTGCTCGACCTGACCGGGCTGGCCGCAGAAGTGGCGACCACGGCCGGGCAACGGCTGAAGGGCGGGGAGCGAGTGGCGGTAGGCGTTGGTAGCCGTGGGATCGCCCGGATCTCCGACGTCGTCGCCGTTGTCGTGCGGGCGCTCCGTGGTTC
Source organism: Acidimicrobiales bacterium (assembly GCA_030039575.1). Classification (GTDB taxonomy): domain Bacteria; phylum Actinomycetota; class Acidimicrobiia; order Acidimicrobiales; family Palsa-688; genus Fen-671. Next base: position 3,949 of record JASHVH010000370.1, read on the forward strand.
GGGGACTGTCCCGGTGCTCGTCCCTGCCATGGGCTCCCACGGGGGCGCGACCAGTGCCGGGCAGGTGGAGGTCCTGGCGGAACTGGGCGTAGTGGCCGATGAGCTTGGCGTCACGGTCGATGCGTCAATGGACGTCGAGAAGGTCGGGGAGCTGGCCAGTGGCCGGCCGGTCTACGTCAGCAAAGCGGCGCTGAGATGTGACGCGGTCGTACCCATAAATCGCGTCAAGCCCCACACCGATTTCCGCGCCCCGGTGGAAAGCGGCCTCACGAAGATGTTGACGATCGGGCTGGGCAAGGAGCGCGGCGCGTCCAGCCTGCACAGCGCCGGCTTCGGGGCCTTCGCCGGAGTATTGCCCGAAGCGCTGGAAATCGTGTTGCGGGCTGTCAATGTGCCCTTTGGCGTGGCCCTCACTGAAGACGCGTGGCACCGCCTCTATTCGGCCGAGGTCGTCGCCGGTGACGAGATCCTCGAGCGTGACGAGGCGCTCCTGAAAGAGGCGTGGGAGCACTTCGGCCGCTTGCCGTTCGAAGAGGTGGACGTGTTGGTCCTGAAGGAGATGGGAAAGACCGTCTCGGGGGCCGGGATGGACCCCAACGTGACTGGTCGCTTCCCGGGCGACCCGCTTCCCGCCCCCACGGCTGTTGCCCGTCTGGCCGTGCTCGACCTGAGGGAGGACTCCGGAGGCAACGCCCAGGGCGTCGGCGCCGCAGATGTCGTGACCGAGCGGCTGCGGGCCAAAGTCAATTGGGGGTCGACTTACGCCAACGCCATGGCGTCCAAGACGCTGGGAGGGGCCAAGCTCCCCGTGGTGGCCCACACTGACGCCGACGCGCTCTCTCTCGCCGTTGAGTCACTGGTAGGGCGGCGCCCCGCAGAGGCCCGCATCGTCGCCATGGTGAACACGCTCGAAGTATCGCACCTGGCTATTTCCGCGCCCCTGGCTGAAATTGCCGAGGCCGCCGGGTACGAAATTGCCGTGGAGGCTGTGCGGGCCGAGTTCACCGATGAGGGGCGCCTGGTGCGCATCGGGGGTCTCGAGTTCTTTCCCGAATAAAGGCCCGGCGGCCCGGAACTGATCTACGCGTAGAAGGGAGTGGCTCCGGGGCTCCTAATTTTTCGACCTAGGCACGCACAAAGCGCGCCCTTGCCTCGCCGAGCCCGTCATTGACCACCCTGACGTCGACGTCCTCCGTCACCCAGTGAGGGGGGACCACGGAACCGAGAAGTACGATATCGCCGGCCAGCAAAGGTGTCCCCCAAAGGACACAGCTGTTGGCCAGCCAGGTCAACGCCGCCAGGGGGTCGCCCATGACTTCTTCGCCCGCGCCGCTGCCGGCCTGTTGGTCGTTCACGAACATGGTGGCCTTGGTATTGCGCAGGTTCTGCGGGTCGAACTCCTCCACCTCCGGCCCGAGGACGCAACTGTGGTGAAAAAAGTCATCCGCTATGAGCGTTGGCCCGCCTAGTGCGGAGTAATCCAGGTACCGGTCTTCGACGACCTCGATGGCGGCCATGGAGGCGGCCACGGCGCCGGCTACCTCGCTCTGCTCGTAGCGCGCAGCCCGACCGGGCAT
>JASHVH010000371.1 GCA_030039575.1 Acidimicrobiales bacterium
GCGATGTGCAGGAGACGACCTCGGCGACGGGGACGATAGAGCCGGCCACGTCGGCCGACGTCAACTTCGCGGTGGCCGGGACCGTGAACGGCGTCAAGGTGACCAGCGGGCAGGCGGTGAAGAAAGGCCAGGTCCTGGCCACGATCCAGACGGCGACGCTCGAAAGCGACCTCGAGTCGGCCCAGTCCAGCTTGGACACTGCTGAGAGCAACCTCGCCTCGGCCGAGGACAACCAGACGGTGGTCCAGGCCAAGGCCACCGTCACCAACGACCAGATGGCGGTAACCCAGGACCAGCAGGCCATAACCGACGACGAGGCGCAGAACGGGACGTCCCAGCAGCAGGCTCAGCAGACGATCTCGCAGGCCAACACCCAGATGAAGAGCGACAAGAGCCAGGCGGGCCAGACCGTGAGCCAGGCCGAGGCCCAGATGGGGAGCGACGACAAACAGGGGGCGCTCACCCTTAGCCAGGCAAAGGCCCAGATGGCGAGCGACCACGGCTCGGCCGAGCAGACCGTCAGCCAGGCCGAGGCCCAGATGACGAGCGACCGCAAGCAGGGCGACATGACCCTCAGCCAGGCCGACGCCCAGATGGGGAGCGACCGCCAGCAGGGCAACCTCACCGTCAGCCAGGCCGAAGCCCAGATGCAAAGCGACCGCCAGACGGCCGAACAAGCCATCGACCAGGCCAAGGCCCAGCTGGCCAGCGACAAGAGCTCAGGCGCCTCGACCATCAGCCAGGCCGAGGCCCAGCTCGCCAGTGCCAAAAAGCAGGGCGACCAGACCATCAGCCAGGCCCAGGCCCAGCTGGCCAGCGACACCTCTCAGGGCAACCAGACCATCAGCCAGGCCAAAGCGCAGGTGAGCACTGACCAGTCGAGCCTGGCCAGCGACCAGGCCACACTGGCTACGGCTCAGGCCACCCTGGCTGCCGACCAGCAAAAAGAGGCGGCCGACTGCCAGGGCGACGGGGCGGCCACGCTCAACGCGGCCAATTCTTCGACGGGGTCGGGGAGCGGAGGCTCCGGCTCGTCGGGGTCCGGGACCAGTTCAGCCTGCGCCTCTGACGTGAGCTCGGTCTCCGCGGCGCAACAGGCAGTCACTACGGACCAGCAACAGCTGACAGCGGGCCAGCAGACGGTCACCAAGGACCAGCAGGCGGTCCAGGCCGACCAGACCAGCCTCTCCGCCACCGAGCAAAAAGACCGGGAGGCGATCACAGACGACCAGAGCAGCCTCTCGGCCACTGAGCAAAGCGACGACCAGGCGGTGGCCAACGACCAAGCCAGCCTGGTCTCCACTGAGCAGAAGGACAACCAGGCCATCCAGACCGACGAGAGCAGCCTGACTTCAACGGTCCAAAAGGACGAGCAGGCAGTCAAGACCGACCAGGACAACCTGGCCACGACCTTGCAGAAGGACCAGGAAGCGGTACAGAGCGACCAGGCGTCCGTATCGTCCACCTTGCAGAAGGACCAGCAAGCGGTCCAGGCGGACAAGAGCGCGATGGCCTCCACGTTGCAAAAAGACCAGCAAGCAATCCAGACCGACGACAACAGCCTGGCGTCCACGCTGCAAAAAGACCAGGAGGCCATCCAGACCGACCAGGCCAACCTGGCCTCGACGGCTCAAAAGGACGGCGAGTCCGTTCAGTCTGACGAGGGTAGCCTGACCTCCACCGAGCAAAAGAACGCTCAGTCGCTCCAGCAGGCAGACAACTCGTTGACCTCCGCCCAAATGCAATTGGCTGAGGCCGAATCGTCGTTGACGGCAGACGAGAGCAGCGGCCCGAGCTCGGTGTCGTCGGATGAGGCGACCGTCGCCGCCGACAAGGTCGACGTCTCCCAGGCACAGACCAACCTGAAGGACGCCGTCCTCACCTCCCCGGTGGCCGGCACGGTGGTCACCCTCGACCTCTCGCCCGGCCAGAGCGTCTCGGCCGGCAGTACGACGTTGAGCAGCGGCGCTGCCAGCTCGAGCAGTGGCTCGAGCGGGAGCGGGACCGGTTCGAGCGGCCTGGGGTCGAGCGGAAGCGGTTCAAGCGGTTCAAGCAGCTCCAGTTCGGGGTCGACGGAGGTCGTCATCCAGCCCCTGAACACGTTCGTGGTCGACGTTGACGCCAGCACCTCCCAGCTCAGCGAACTACAACTGGGCGAGCAGGCAACTATCAGCCCAACCGGGACCAACACCACCGCCTACGGCGTCGTGACCAGCATTAGCCAGCTGGGTACTACCTCGAGCGGCGTTACCACTTTCCCGGTGACGATCACAGTGACCGGGACCCCGACGGGGCTGTACTCGGGCGCCTCCACCGACGTTTCCATCGTGGTCAGCCAGGTCACCAACGTCCTGGTGGTGCCGACCACGGCGGTGCACACCGTGGGCACGGCGTCTTTTGTCGATTTGTTGAAGAACGGCAAGGAAGTGACGCAGCCGGTGACCACGGGGGCGTCCAGCGGTGTGTACACCCAGATCAAGTCCGGCCTCAAGTCGGGCCAGGAGGTGGTGATCGCCTCCCTGTCGAGCAGCAGCGTCTCTTCCGGCTCCAGCACCAGCGGCCGGACCGGCTTCGGCGGCCTCGGCGGCGGCTTCGGTGGCGGCGGCTTCGGTGGCGGCGGCTTCGGTGGCGGCGGCTTCGGTGGCGGCGGTGGCGGTGGCGGGGGCGCCTTCTTCAGCCGCGCCGCTGGCGGTGGCCTCGGTGGCTGAAATAACCAGCTCGAACTCGAACTCGAAAACTCCTCACCAGCCTTTGCCGCCCGCGCTGGTCGCCAAACGCCCGATCGTCCAGCTGGTGAACGTATGGAAGACGTACACCACCGGGTCGGTCCCGGTACACGCGTTGCGCGGTGTGTCGGTGTCGGTCTACCCCGGTGAGTACATCT
>JASHVH010000372.1 GCA_030039575.1 Acidimicrobiales bacterium
CACAGGCTATGTTGCGCAACTACTCGCTCTCCGGACCGCCCGGGGCGAGCTACTACCGGATCACGGTCAAGGAGGAACCAGGGGGCGCGGTTAGCGGCTACCTGTGCACCGAGCTCGTCGTCGGCGACAAGCTCGATATTGCAGCACCACGGGGCACGTTCATCCTTGACAAGACCCAAGCACCCGTGCTGCTGATCAGTGCCGGGATCGGTGCCACCCCTGTCCTGGCCATGCTCCAGGCTCTGGCGCAGGACCGCTCCGACCGGCAGATCTGGTGCCTTTACGGCGGGCGCAGCGGCCACGAGCACCCGTTCGCGGCCGAGGCCCGTAGCCTCGTTGCCTCGCTGCCCCACGCTCGCGCTTACGTGTGCTACAGCCACCCCGGCCCGGATGACGTAAAAGGCCGGGACTTCGACAGCGCTGGGCGCATCACGGGCCCATTGCTTGCGCAACTGCAGCTACCCTCGGGCGCCGAAGCATACCTGTGCGGGCCTAGCGGCTTCATGGACGACATCAGTGCGGGCCTGGCCGCTTTGGGGTTCGACGCTTCGCACGTCCACACCGAACTGTTCGGGCCGGAACCGAGCCAGACCCCGGGGATCGCAGCGACGCCCACGCGGGCACCCCACCAGCCCGCCGGCCCACCCGGGAAAGGCGCGGCGGTCGCCTTCGCCCGCAGCAGTCTCACGGCCGCCTGGAGCAACACCTACGCCAGCCTGCTCGAACTGGCCGAGGCCTGTGACGTGCCCGTCCGTTGGTCGTGCCGCACCGGCGTCTGCCACACCTGCGAGACGGCGATCATCGCCGGGAATGTCGACTACAACCCCGACCCAGCGGAAGCGCCCGCGCCGGGCAGCGTGCTCATCTGTTGCTCACGCCCGCGCGACGACATTGTGCTCGATCTGTGACCGAGAAAGTGGGCTAGCGCGGCCAGCGTGCTGGTCGGTCGGGCCGGTGGGACATCGGCGACCAAAAGCCAGAGCCCAGAGGAGGGCCAATGCCGTCAAAGATCGAGGACTACGCCATCATCGGCGACACAAAGACTGTCGCCCTCGTCGACCTCACCGGGTCGATCGACTGGTGGTGCGCGCCACGGATCGACTCCGGCGCCGCCTTCGCGGCGCTGCTCGGCGACGCCAGCAACGGACGGTGGCTCATCGCCCCGAAAGACCAGGTGACCAAAGTCAGCCGCCATTACGAACCCGAGACCTTGGTCCTGGAGACGGTCTTCGAGACGGCGAGCGGCTCGGTGTCGGTGTGTGATTTCATGCCGCCGGGCGCCGGTCACTCGATGATCCACCGCATCGTCGAGGGCCGGGCCGGCACCGTCGAGATGCAGATGGAGCTGATCGTGCGCTACGAGTACGGGGCGGTCACGCCCTGGGCCACCGCCACTGGTGACGGCCTCGTCCTCGTGGCCGCCCGCGACGGCCTCCGCCTGCACAGCCCCGTCCGTCTCGTTGGCCAGGACAACACCACCGTCGCCTCTTTCTCCGTGTCGGGTACCGTCCGCCGCACCTTCTCGCTTACCTGGTTCCCCTCGGTGAGAGACGCCCCGCTGCCCCTGGACAGCCTGGCCGCCCGGAACCGGACGCGGCGGTACTGGCACGACTGGGTCGGGCGCTGCACCTACAAAGGCGGCTGGCGCGACCCGGTCGTCCGCTCGCTGATCACCTTGAAGGCCCTCACCTACATGCCCAGTGGCGCTATCTGCGCGGCGGCCACGACCTCGCTCCCCGAGACGATCGGCGGCAGCCGGAACTGGGACTACCGCTATTCCTGGCTCCGGGACGCCACCTTCACCCTGGACGCCCTGCTGCTCTCGGGGTACACCGACGAGGCGGCGGCATGGGTGGCCTGGCTCCGGCGTGCCGTCGCCGGCAACCCCGGCGAGATGCAGATCATGTACGGCGTCGACGGCCAACGGCGTCTGCAGGAGTTCGAGCTCGACCACCTCGGCGGCTACGAGGGCTCCAAGCCCGTCCGTATCGGCAACAAAGCCGCCACCCAGCTCCAGCTGGACGTCTACGGCGAGGTCATGGACTCTGCGGTCACCGACCGGCACAGCGCCATCCCGGGCGAGTCCCACATGTCACCGGACCTGATGATGGCGGTCCTCGACCACCTGGAGAGGATATGGCGCCAGCCCGACAACGGGATCTGGGAGGTCCGCGGTCCGCGGCGGCACTTCACCCATTCCAAGGTGATGGCGTGGGTGGCGTTCGACCGCGCCGTCACACTGGCGGCGGACGGTGTGCTGGCGAAGGAGAGGCTGGGCCATTGGCAGCAAGTGGCCGACGACATCCACGCCGAGGTGTGCCAGAAGGGTTTCGACGCGGAGCTCAACTCGTTCACCCAGTACTACGGCTCGAAGCTGCTCGACGCCAGCCTGCTGATGGTCGCGCCTGTCGGCTTCCTGCCCGCCGACGACCCGCGTGTGGTCGGCACCGTCGACGCCATCCAGAAGGGCCTCGTCACCGATGGCTTCGTCCGCCGGTACCAGACCGGCACGGATGACGACGTCGACGGGCTGAAAGGGACCGAGGGCGTCTTCTTGATGACGAGCTTCTGGCTGGCCGATAACCTGGCCCTGCTCGGGCGCCACGACGAGTCAAAGGAGATGTTCGAGCGGCTCTGTGCGCTCTGCAACGACGTCGGTCTCCTCTCCGAGGAGTACGACCCAAAGGCCCATCGGCTGCTCGGGAACTTCCCGCAGGCCTTCTCGCACGTAGCCCTCATCAACACCGCTGCCAACCTCTCAATGGCCGAGCACGGCCCTTCGGTGATGCGTGGTCGCCGTTACGGGCCGCACACTGTGGGCGCGTCCGGACAGGCTGATCAACCGCGCAGTGCAGCCACCGGGGCGCTCGACCCGTCGGCGGCCAACCATCCTGAGCTCGTCTCCTAGCGGGTGCCGTTCGCACCGAAACATGAGCTGAGCCGCACCTGTCTGGGGCTTTGACTCCACCGAAAGAACGGATGGCTATTTATCCTTCACTTTGGGTATCCCTGGTCTTCGCTCCATTTGGGCTCTGTACAGAGCGGTCATGACCAGCACGCCGAGTTGCCCGGGGGTCATCGGCTCGGGCATCTCGCCACCGAGGAGGGCGAGCTCGAGAGGGACTAGCGCCGTCCTTTGCAGGAAGGCCACTGCCACTGGACACCCGTGGCCGAGGCTCAGGAGTTCCGCCGCGAGGTCGGCGACCACCGCGTCCCAGCCAAAGCGATGCGGGCGTTTTATCCCGGCAAGCTCGTTGGGTCTCGAATGGGCCAGCACGTTCACCCACGCCCACCCGGGCGCACCCTGCCCTAACTCGTTGAACACACCGACGGCATCGCCTGTGAGCAGGCGCACGCTCTCAACTACGACGCTGTCCTCAGTTTGATGTCGACGACGGTGGAACCACATAGTTTCCTCCTGGTTCAGTCCGCTACGAACTTGTCTTCCGAGTCAGGGCAGGGAGCTCGTACTACCCATCAAGCGGCACGAGTGCCCGCTCGGTCGATGGGGGTACTGGCAGCCGGTCCTCCCGGCAGCCACCAGAGCTGGGCCAACCGGTGCGATGCCCTCCAGTTGGAGATTTCGTGCAATGTAAGGCCGACGAGGGCGAGCCCTACGACGCCAAGGGCAAAGGCAAAGCTCAGCCATATGACAGCGGTCCCCGCCGCGGCCAGAGAGAAGGCGATCAGCAACGCGGCCACGACGACGACAGCGGCATCCACGGCGCGCTGAGCCGACCCTCTAGAGCGGTCCAGCTGGGCCAGCAGGCAAATGCCCACGATGGCGACGCCAATGCCGAAGGCGACCCAGCTCAAGGGGTTAGGGGCAAACGCCTGGCTGACCACGACGATAAAGCCGGCGAGGACCGCCAAAAGTGTCCCAGTGATAAAGCTTGTGCTCATTGGATGTTTCCTCCTTAGTTTTTTAGCGGGACGCAACAGGGTGAAAATAGTTAGGCCTTCGTCGTCGGCAGCTAGGCAAATTGGCAAGCGGGCCTGGAAAGTCCTTTGTTCCAGGGCAGTTCGAGGCCGTGCCCGCCACGTCAACGACGGGAGCTGCGATGACAGCCCCGAGGCGGCCCCCGGCAAAGAGGCCTGCACGTGTAAGGACCAAAGGGCCGAGCCAACCGGTCCCAGACGGGCCCTGGCCGCGCCAACGGGTTTGGCAACGAGACCAGGGTTGCGTCGCATGGCACCCGGTCGGGTCGCCCGCATATTCGGTCGGCGTTCGCCGGCCGCGTAGGGCGCAGTACGTCCCGTTGCCGCCGCCCGTCGGTCGGGACGGCCTCGGCCGTGTCGGCTGGGGCCCCATAGCCTCCCTTTGTGAGAAGTTGTCTTGGTTCCTCGCGAATCACAACGCTCCTTTGCCAGCTAGCGTTTATGGTCGACCCGCTGTCCCCGTGTTCGCACCGGGCGACCCCCCGACCACCTCCCCTGACTTTCCACCCGGGCGCTGCAGGGGGAGGTTTGGACGCGGCCGCGGGGCCGCCGGGTAGTTTCGGGGGCGGCCGGGTCTGGCCACGACGTAGGGTGGGTCGTGATCTCGGCCGGGGGCGAGGGCAGCGGCCTGTTGCTCGAACGGGACCGGGAGCTGGAGCAGATCGGCGGGTGCCTGGGGCGGGCGCGCGACGGCCATGGCGGGGCCCTCGTGGTGGAGGGGCCGGCTGGGATCGGCAAGACGGTGTTGTTGGTGGCCGGCCGGGAGGTGGCAGAGAGCCAGGGTTTCCGCGTGCTGCGAGGCCGCGGCGCCGAACTCGAGCGGGAGTTCGCCTTCGGGGTCGTACGCCAGCTGGTCGAGCCGGTAGTGGCCGGGGCGTCAGACCAGGAGCGGTCCAGGTTGTTGGAGGGGCCCCCGGGGGCGGCGGCGCGATTGCTGGGCCTTCCCTGCCTTGGTGACGGGGAAGGTGTGGCGGCGCCAGACGCGCCGGGCCCGTCGTTCGCGGTCTTGCACGGCCTGTACTGGTTGTGCGCCAACCTGGCAGCGGAACGCCCCTTGGCACTAGTGGTGGACGACGCGCACTGGGCTGACAGTGCCTCGCTGCGGTTTTTGGCCTTCTTGTTGCCCCGCCTGGAGGAACTCCATGTTGTGGTGCTGCTCGGCGCCCGGCCGGCCGAGGCGGGAGACAGTCGGGACTTGCTGGCGGCGCTGACGATGGACCCGGCGACCGAGGTCGTCACGGTGGGGCCCCTCAGCATCAGGGGGGTGGCGACGCTGGTGACGGCCGG
>JASHVH010000373.1 GCA_030039575.1 Acidimicrobiales bacterium
ACGATCATCTTTTTCCGCGACCTCCCCTCGGCCACGGGCGCGAACAACGTGTTCCTGGGCCTGGTCGTCATCTGGCTGTGGTTCACGGTGTTGTTCGCCACTTTTGCCGACGCAATGGCGGAAGGCAGGGGCAAAGCACAGGCCAATACCTTGCGGCGGGCCCGTCAGGACAGCATGGCCCACGTGCTCCAGCCGGACGGCTCCACCGTCGACGAACCGTCTGTCAAGCTGCAGGTCGGTGACCGTTGCGTGGTCGCGGCCGGCGAGCTCATCCCCGGCGACGGTGACGTCGTCGAAGGTATGGCCCTGGTGGACGAGTCGGCCATTACCGGGGAGTCGGCGCCGGTTATCCGGGAGTCCGGCGGCGACCGTTCTGCCGTCACGGGTGGGACCCGCGTGCTGTCGGACCGGATCGTGGTCCAGATCACGTCCAAGCCGGGTGAGACGTTCCTCGACCGCATGATCGCTTTAGTGGAGGGCGCCGACCGGCGCAAGACGCCGAACGAACTCGCCCTCACGGTCGTGCTCGTCAGCCTGACTTTCATATTCATCGTGGCCGTGTCCACGTTCCAGCCCCTGGCCACTTACTCCGGTGCCCACCAGCCGATTATCCTGCTCGTCGCTCTGGTGGTGTTGCTGTCGCCCACTACCATCGGGGCGCTGCTGTCGGCCATTGGCATCGCCGGGATGGACCGCATGGTCCAGCGCAACGTGCTGGCCACGTCGGGGCGAGCGGTCGAGGCGGCCGGCGATGTGACGACGCTCCTGCTCGACAAGACGGGGACGATCACGTACGGCAACCGCATGGCCTCCGAGTTCATCCCCGTGGCCGGGGTGGACGTCGAGGCCCTGGCCGAGGCGGCGCTGCTTTCCTCTTTGGCCGATGAGACGCCGGAGGGGCGCTCCATCGTCGACCTGGCCGAATCGCGGTACGGCGCCAACCCCATAGAAATGCCAGGGGCCGAACTCGTGCCTTTCACCGCCCAAACCCGCATGTCGGGCATCGAGTGGAGGAACCGCTCCATCCGCAAAGGCGCCAGCGACGTGGTCGAGCGATGGGTGCTGGACCACGGCGGCCAGGCGCCGGCCGACCTGGGACCGATCGTAGAGGGCATCGCCCGCGACGGCGGCACCCCCCTCGTCGTAGCCGAGGGCGGCCGCGCCCTCGGGGTCATACATCTGAAGGACACCATCAAGCCCGGGATCGCCGAAAAGTTCGCCGAAATGCGGGCTTTGGGCATCAAGACGGTCATGGTGACGGGCGACAACCCGTTGACCGCCGCCGCCATTGCCAAGGAGGCCGGCGTAGACGAGTACATGGCCCAGGCCACACCAGAGCAAAAGATGGCCCGGATCAAAAAAGAACAAGCCCGTGGCCAACTGGTGGCTATGACCGGGGACGGGACCAACGACGCCCCGGCGCTGGCACTCGCTGATGTTGGCGTGGCCATGAACACCGGCACTCAAGCGGCCAAAGAGGCCGGCAACCTGGTGGACCTCGACAGCGACCCGACCAAGTTGATGGACATAGTTGAGGTTGGTAAACAGCTCCTCGTAACTCGCGGCTCGCTAACTACTTTCTCCATCACCAACGACGTCGCCAAGTACTTCGTGGCCATCCCGGCCATGTTGAACGCCGTCTTCCCGTCGTTGGGCGTCATCGACATATTGCACTTGCACAACCCGGAGACGGCCATCCTTTCGGCCGTCATATTCAACGCCATCATCATCGTGATCATGATCCCCTTAGCGCTCCGGGGCGTACGGGTCAAGGCGATGAGCGCCACGCTCCAGCTCCGCCGCAACCTGCTCATCTACGGGATAGGGGGCCTGCTCACCCCGTTCGTCCTAATCAAGCTCATCGACCTGGCCATCGTCGGGCCACTGGGGGTGCACTGATGCTCAAGTCAATAGGCCGCCAATTGGGGCCTTCGTTCGCCCTCACCGTCATCGTGGCGGTGCTGGTGGGCCTGATATACCCTTTCGTCGTCTGGGGGATCGGCCAGGCCGCTTTCAAGTCCAAGGCCGACGGGAGCTTTATCAAGAGCAACGGCGTTACCATCGGCGCGGTCAACATAGGGCAGGCGTTCCTGGACAAGGACGGCAACCCCCTCCCTCAGTACTTCCAACCCCGCCCGTCGGCGACCAGCCCGTACCCGTACAATGCGGCGTCTAGCGCGGCGTCCAACCTCGGCCCCAGCGACCCCCGCCTCGTCGGCTTCATCCCCGGGTTCAACACGGTGGGGCTCAAGGGCCAGATCTCGAAAACGAACCCCTTCGCCACTAAAACCGACCCTTACTGCGTCCCGATGACGCCACAGGGGACGCCGGTCATTGACCCGAGCCCGGGCCAAAAGTACGAAAAGACCAGCAGCGGCCAGTACGTGTGCGACCCGGACACCGTCCCCGAACGGGCGCTCGCCTACCGGCAGCTGAACCACCTGGCGGCCAACGTGCCCATCCCCGTTGACGCCGTCACCGATTCAACTTCCGGGCTCGACCCGGGGATCTCGGTGGCCAATGCCGACCTCCAGGCCGCCCGGGTCGCCGGTGCCCGGCACCTCCCCCTAAGCAAGGTCATGAGCCTGATCAAGCAGCACACCATCGGCGCGTACTGGGGCTTCCTCGGCCAGGCCTATGTGAACGTCCTGGAACTCAACCTCGCCCTCGGTAAGCTGAAGGCATAGCCTCACGAGCCTCTGGCCATGAGCTAGCCGGGACGCAGGAGGTGCAATGGCTCCGGGAAAGTTGCGTATATACCTGGGGGCGGCACCGGGGGTGGGAAAGACATTTGCCATGCTCGATGAAGGTTGGCGCCGCCGTGGCAGAGGGACCGACGTCGTAATTGGCTTCGTAGAGCCCCATAACCGGCCCAAGACGGCGGCCCAAATCCGGGATCTGCCCACCATCGCGCGCCGTCGCCTCCAGTACCGGGGGCAGTGGCTCGAAGAGATGGACGTCGGTGCAGTCCTGGCGCGGCACCCGGCGGTCGCCCTTGTCGACGAGCTCGCTCACACCAATGTCCCCGGCAGTCGCAACGAGAAGCGCTGGCAGGACGTAGAGGAACTGCTGGCGGAGGGCATCGACGTCATTTCGACGGTCAACATCCAGCACCTCGCCAGCCTCAACGACGTGGTCGAGCGGATCACCGGCATTGTCCAGCGCGAAACGGTGCCGGATGCGGTCGTGCGGGCGGCCGACCAGATAGAGCTGGTCGACATGGCCCCAGAGGCGCTGCGCCGCCGGATGGCGCACGGCAACATTTACCCTCCCGAGAAAATCGACACCGCCCTGGCTCATTACTTCCGCCTGGGCAACCTGGGCGCCTTGCGGGAGCTGGCCTTGCTCTGGGTGGCAGACAGGGTGGACGAGGAGCTGGCCTCCTACCGTCACCGTCACGGCATACAGGAGCCCTGGGAAACCAAAGAACGCATAGTGGTAGCGCTTTCGGGTGCTCCCGGCGGGGAGCACTTATTGCGGAGGGCGTCTCGTATGGCGGCCCGGTCCAACGGTGAAGTAGTCGGCGTGCACGTGCGCCCCGCGGACGGCCTGATGCGACCGACACCTCCAGGGCTGGAAGCACAACGACGGTTGTTGAGCGAGCTGAACGGCCGTTACGCCGAACTGAGCGGCGCCGACGAAGCCGATTCCCTCGTGCGCTTCGCCCGGGCCGAGAACGCCACCCAACTGTTGCTCGGGGCCAGCCGGCGCTCCCGGTGGTACGAGCTGCTCCACGGGTCTGTCATCAACCGTGTGATCCGCGATGCATCCCCCATTGACGTGCACGTGATCTCCCCGGAAGAGCCGGTGCCGGCTGGCCTACCGCACACGAGCCGCCCGCACCGGCCGGCATCCGTGCCACCGAGGCGGCGTATTATCGGGTTGTTGCTGGCCACCTTCGGGATCGTTTCGTTTGCGGCCGCCCTGTCACCCCTGCAACCGTCGCTCCGTGTCCCAGGAGCCTTGCTTTTCCTCCTCCTCGGCGTGGTGCTGGTGTCGACCGTCGGCGGCCTGGTACCGGCGCTCGTGGCCACGCTGGTGGCCGGTCTGAGCGCCGATTTTTTCTTTGTCCCCCCCTACGACAGCTTCCGGGCGGCGCACGCTGACGACATCCTGGCGCTGGTTGTGTTCGGCGCAGTTGCCGTCCTGGTCAGTGCGTTGGTAGACCAACTGTTAAGACGGGGCTCACAAGTTAGCCGCCGCCAGGCAGAGGTGGAATCCTTGGCCAGACTGGCGGGAGAATCGGTATTTTCAGGGGCCAGCGCCCTCCCGGACATCGTCAGCGACTTGCGGCGGACGTTCAACCTCGGTTCTGTGGCTATCCTGGCCCCCACCGGGCCGGCGCACGACATCTGGCGCCCGGTCGAGGCGGCTGGTTCGCCTGTACCCACCACACCCGACGCCGCTGACTTTTCGGTCGAGCTCGATGAGGGGACCGTCCTCGTGCTCTCTGGCCACGCTGTCTCTGCCGAAGACAGCCGCTTGCTGGCTGCTTTCGTCAGCCAGTTGCGCATGGCACAAGAGCGCGTGCAGCTCGAGTCCGAGGTTGCCGCAGCCGAGCAACTGGCCGAAGCGAACAACCTCCGCTCCGCTCTCTTGGCCGCCGTCTCCCACGATCTCCGCACCCCTCTGGCCTCCATCAAAGCGGCGGCGACCAGCCTCCTGTCCAGAGAGGTGAGATGGGGGCCGAAAGAAAGGACCGAGTTTTACAGGACGATTGACTCCGAAGCGGACCGCCTGACCCGGCTCATATCCGACCTCCTGGATATGGGCAGGCTGCAAACCGGCACCCTCCCGGTCATGATGGGCTCAGTTTCGATTTATGAGGTGGTGCTCGGGGCACTGGCCAGCCTCCCTAGCAACGAGGGTTTGGACATCTTCGTCCCTGACGACCTCCCAATGGTCGACGCGGACGCCGGCCTGCTCGAACGAGCGCTGGCCAATGTGGTGTCGAACGCCCAGAAGTGGTCCCCACCCGGGGTCGCGGCGCGCGTTGAAGCCGGCTTAGCGGGAGAAAATGTTGACATTCGAGTTATCGATCGCGGCCCCGGCATACCGCGCGAACGGCAGGGTGACGTGTTCACACCATTCCAGAGCCAAGGCGATGGGCCCGGAAGGGAAACGCGAGGCATCGGTTTGGGCCTGGCTGTGGCCAAAGGTTTCACTGAAGCCATGGCCGGATCCTTGTTCGTCGAGGACACGCCGGCCGGGGGCGCCACTTTCGTGTTCAGCTTGAAGCGAGCCGACGACGATCTGACGGCCGAGGTACGCAGGACCGGCACGCAAGCCCGAGACTTGACCGAGCCGGACCGGGGGGCGGCCCCACCGGCCGGTGCGGTCAGCGCCCCAGCGCGAGGTGAGCCGTGAGCACGGTCATGGTCGTCGACGACGAAATGCCGATCTTGAAAACAATGGCGGTCAACCTGCGCGCCCGGGGCTATGAGGTCCAGCTGGCCAGCACCGGCGCCCAGGCCCTCGCTCTGGCCGCTCGCCGGCACCCCGACGCAGTCATACTCGACCTGGGGTTGCCCGACATGGACGGCGTAGACGTCATCCGTGGCCTGCGCGGCTGGACCGCCGTGCCCATTGTCGTCCTTTCGGCCCGCACCGCCGAGACGCAAAAGGTGGCGGCGCTGGACGCCGGGGCCAACGACTACGTCAGCAAACCCTTTGGCATGGACGAGCTCATGGCGCGAGTCCGCGTGGCGCTACGGCGGCCCGCCCTCGCTGAAGAAGCTCCGGTGGTCGAAACGGCGGACTTCTCCATCGACTTGGCCAACAAACGGGCCCAGCGGGCGGACGGTTCGGACGTCAGGCTGACGGCCACGGAGTGGCAAGTCGTCGAGCTGCTGGCCCGTAACCCCGGCAAACTAGTGACGCAACGCCAACTTATGGCGGACGTTTGGGGGCTCCGGGACGCAAGGAGCAACCTCCTCCGGGTGTTCATGGTGGCGATCAGGCGCAAGCTCGAGCCCGACCCGGCCCGCCCCCGCTACTTCATCACGGAACCGGGCACGGGGCTCCGCTTCGTCCCCGAGGGGGCGGGTGACGAGCGCACGGACAAGCACCACCCCCCGGACAGTCACCTCGACCGCCCGACCGTGCCTGACCGTTAAACCGCGGCCGGTCTCACCTTGGGCCGGAGACAAACTCGGGCTCTGGCGGCGTGCAGCCTGTCTAACTCGCTTCGGACTGCACGACCGAGGCGGCGCGTGCGTTCAGGCGTGCCCTTTGACCCTCTAAAAGGCTCTGATAAATGGCGGCTTGGAAGAGCACGTGCTGGAAACGGTACGTTGGCTCGGGCAGCCTGCCCACCTCGGCCAGCAGCCCCTCAAGACAGAGGTCGGAGCATATCGGCACGAGGTCAGTGCCGAGGCCGGCGATCGCGCCGATGCTCCCAACCGTGAACTCTGGTCCCAGTACCGATGCAGCGACGAGGGCGTCTCGCTCGTTTGGCCCCAGGTCGTCCAACCGGCACTGCACCAGGCGCTTTATGACGTCCGGGACCTCGGCCCCTGCGCCGGGGAGGTGGCGCCAGCCAAGCTCGCCCTTCACCAATGCTTTTGTTCCTAGCAATGAAGCCAAACGCTCTTGGAGAATAAGCGGGTTGCCGTCAGGGGCGCCGAGGACGCCGTCGAGGACCTCATCCGCGGGGTCGCCAAGCAGGGCGCGGGCAAGATCCCGCTCCGCGGTGGCGGACAGAGGACGGAGTTCCGTTCTCTTGGTTATTGAGCCTGGGAGCGCGGCCAGCGCGGCTTCCAGGGCCGCAAGCTTTTGGCTGCGCTCATGACGCCATGTGAGCACGATGAGAAGGGAGCCCTCCAGAGCGAGGGGAAGAAGGCCCTGGGTCACCTCGATCGAGCCCGGGTCAGCCCAGTGGAGATCCTCCAGCACGAGGACAGCCGGCCCATGTGAGAGCAGGCAAGAAACCATGGATCTGATGGCCTCAGACGTCGCCGGCTCGAACCGCTGGACACGGGCCGGCCCAGACGGAACACCCTTTTCTGTTGTGCTCAGCCCCATTACCCGCGACAAAGGCCTCAGGAGTTCGCTACCCGCGTCGCCTGCAGCGGCTCTCAGCGCTCTGTCGAGAGCGGGCAGCACCACGTCATCGCCTTCTTCGGGCGCGTGGTCCAACCAGGCTGAGAGCACGCGCCGGTAAAGCCCGTAGGGCGTCCCGGATAAGTGCGCAACAGCGTTGCCCGAGAGCCAGAGCGGGAGCCGCCCCGGTCCGGCCCTGGTCCATCCGATAAACAGCCTGTGGCACTCCTCAACCAAGCGGGTCTTGCCGAGGCCGGCCTCGCCCGTGATGACAACAACATGGCCATGGCCCGCCATGGCCTGGCCCAGGGCGTCCTGGACCGACGACAGTTCAGGCGCGCGGGCGACAAGAGGGGAGGTCCATGTCAAGCCCCTCCTTGGCCCGCTGCGAACTGGACGTGCCCTTGGACGCTCCAGGTATATCGCTGTTAGTGGCTCGGCGCTCGCGGCAACGAGGACCGTCTGTGTCGGGCCCCAATCGAATAGGCCGGCGGTGACGGCGCCAGTCACCGGCCCCACAAGCACAGAAGCGGGCCTGGCCGCGGCCTGAAGGGCGGCCGCCACCTCCACCGCTTCCCCGACGGCCCCGTACTGGCCAGTGCTCCCGATGGGCAGCGTAAATACCGTGCCCGTCTCGACCCCGGCGCGAACCGAGACACCTTTAGGTGCGACGGCGCTCGCCGCGATAGCTCCAAACGCCGCCCGTAATGCGCGCTCGGGGTCGTCCTCGTGCGACTTGGGAGTGCCAAATAGAGCCACCAAGCCAGTACCTGTGACTGCGGTTACGGTCCCACCGAAGCCCTCTACCAGTGTGACGATCTCCGCTAAAACCTGGGCAACGAGATCAGCAAGCACCTCGGCACCGACCGCGCCCGTGTTCCGTGCCGTGGCCAGTTCGACGAAAACCACGCTCACGAGGCGCCTCTCTTCTCTGGCCCAGGTAGCTGTCCTGGCGTGTCGAGCGATCGGAAGGTGCGTCGTCGAGGTGACGCTCTCATGGGCCTCCTCGAGGATGTCCGAACTCTGAAGACCCAACCCCTGCAGGGCCGTACAACAGCGTTTGTACGTGGCCTCGGCGAGCGCCTTCTTACCCTGCCTGGCATAAGCGCGAATAAGCGCCGCCCCGGCCTCTTCGCAGACCGGGTCATAAGCCAGACATTCCTCCCACGCTTCGATTACTGAGCCGGGCTGGCAACGTCCCTGGCCAATGGCCCGGTCACGAGCGAGGGCCAGTCGGGCCTGTCGCCGTAGGCATTCGAGGCCCTCCCTAACTGCTATCGCCCACGAAGCAAAAGGCTCGTCTTCCAGTACAACGCCTCTCGGCTCCAGCGCCTTTACCAATAGGTCATCGCGCTCTGGCCCGCAGTGGGCGGCGAGAGCGCAACGCAGTGCCGCCTCATAAGCCTCGAGGTCGATGTCCTCGACCAGGCCAAGGTCGGCCCACACAAACGTGCGGTTGGCCCGGAGCAAGCCTGAGGCAGGACTTCCGAGTGGCGAAAGTGTGGCCCGCGCCTGGGAGAGTGCCCTCGACAGTGCTTTGCCCGCCTCTTTTGGA
>JASHVH010000374.1 GCA_030039575.1 Acidimicrobiales bacterium
CGTCGTAATTGACAACGCCGGCACCTGGGGCTCTCCCACCCGGGTATTTTCGGCCACCAACGGGCTCGATGGCCTCTCCTGCCCGACGTCGACGTTCTGCATGGCGGTGAGCTACCTGGGCGGTTATTCGATGTTCTCGGGCGGCAAGTGGTCCAAGCCCGTCTCGAGCCCGGCCGGTTGGGGGGTCACGTGCCCCACGACGTCGTTCTGCCTCGTGGAAGAGGGCGGCTTTGGTGATATCGAGGCGTGGGACAAAGGCAAGTGGTCGTTATCGTTCGACACAGAAGACGACCCCAACGGGGGCATGGGGCAGTCGTCGACCCCGCTGTCCTGCGTCGCCGGGACCAGCGCGGATTGCGCATACGTAGACAATGGCGAGTACTACACGGCTTACAGCGGGTCGTGGGGGGCCATGAAGCTCATCCCCGCGAGCGCCGGTAACGGCACGGCTGTTTCTTGCTCGGAAGAACCCCTTGTCGCGGTGTACCAGGACCGGGCGATCTTCCCGGAAGGCCAGACCACGACGTGCACGTTCGTCGATTCGGGCGGTTACGCCTTCACCTTGCACGGCTCGAAGTGGACAGCCGAGGGGGAGGTGGACAGTAGCGCGAGCAGCCCGGGCCTCGTCGCCGTCTCGTGCGTGTATGGTCGCTGCGCGGCGGTGGACCAGAGCCGCAATGTGCTCTACCAGGACCTATTTTCCGGTCCCACCGGAAAGTGGTCGCAACCGTTCGCCCTCAAAGCAGCGGGCGTACCCACAGCCATATCGTGCGCTTCGCTGGCGTCGTGCGTGGTGGTGACTGCCGCCGGTAACGCAGTCATTCTCGACCCGGACGACTGACGGCCACAGGTCATCGCCCGAGCATCGCCCGAGCATCGCTCGAGGCCGAGGCCTAGACGAGCCGACCGGACCGGCGGCGCCGGGCCAAGGCGGGCTGAACTAAGACCGCTCGTCGGCCTCGGTCACGTACTCCCAGTCAACGTGGCCATAGCGCTCGATCGTGACCGGGACCTGCTGATCCCGGGACAGTTCCCGGGCCACCATTTCGGCGTCGTCGTCGCTGTCGAGCTCACGGGTTTCGATCTCGGCCCCACCGGGGCGGGAGAAGCGGTACCGCGCGCTTTTTACGGACTGGGGCCCCGTGTCGGTCATCGGGCGATCATACCGGTGGCGGGCGGGGCGAATTAGGCAGCAGCGGCAGTCTGTTGTCTGCGAGGATCTCCTTGATGGGGCCCAGGCCGGAGTTAAGCACGGCGGCAAAGCCGTTCTTTCGTAACGGACAGCTCCTCGCCATCCCTCGACGGCGCACTGCTCGGCTGGCGGTCCTCGACCTGCTGGCGAACCAGTTCGAGCCGGGCCGGCGTTACACCGAGAGCAACGTCAACTCGGTTTTGTCCCAGTACCACCCGGACGTCTGCTCTCTGCGCCGCTACCTCGTCGACGAGGAGTTCCTGGGCCGGTCCGACGGCGAGTACTGGCGGGTGGGGGGCACCTTCGAGGTCAATTGAGGCGGCTCGGTAACCGGCCGCATGGGCCGGGGCGCGGCTTTCTGGCTAGCTTGGCGAGGTTAGCTTCGCCATGCCTGAAGGAGGCGGACAGTGGGACCGGACCTTTTGCGTGCAGGAGAGCAGCTCCTCGGCCCGGCCGTAGAACTGCGGCGACGCCTCCACGCCTACCCCGAGGTGGGCCTCCACCTCCCCGAGACTCAGCGCGCCATCCTTGAGGCCATTTCCGGGTTGGACCTAAAGGTCTCGACGGGAACAGCGACGACTTCGGTTGTGGCGGTGCTCGAGGGCGGGCGGCCGGGCCCGACCACGTTGCTGCGGGGCGACATGGACGCGCTGCCGATGCCGGAAGACACGGGTCTCCAGTTCTCTTCGGCGGTCGCCGGGAGAATGCACGCGTGCGGCCACGACGCCCACGTGGCCATGCTGGCCGGCGCCGCCCACCTGCTGGCGGGGCGGAAGAACGAAGTGCCAGGCCGGGTGGTGTTTATGTTCCAGCCGGGCGAGGAGGGGTATGGCGGTGCGCAAATCATGTTGGACGAAGGTCTCTTGGAGCTGACCGGGCCTGTCGACCGTGCCTTTGCCATCCACGTGTACCCCGTGCGGCCATCCGGCTGGATCTACACCCGGAGGGGGCCGTTTATGGCGTCCTCGGACGATTTCCGGGTGACGGTCCGGGGCTCGGGGGGCCATGCGTCGACGCCTCATGACGCCATCGACCCGGTCCCGGTCGCCTGCGAGGTGGTCACAGCTCTCCAGAGCATGGTCACTCGCCGGGTACCCATCTTCGACCCGACGGTACTCACGGTGTCGAGGATCTCGGCCGGCACGACTTTCAACGTGATCCCTGAGACAGCGGTCCTCGAGGGTACCGTGCGGACCATCTCGGCAACTACGCGCGCCCTGGTTTTCGAGAACCTGCGCCGGGTGGCCGAGCATGTGGCGGAGGCCCACCTGTGCCGCGCCGAGATCGAAACGACCTTTGACGGCAAAGGCAGGGACGAGGGTTTGCCGGTCGGGTACCCCGTGACCGTCAACGATGCCTCGGCCGCGCAACGAACGCTGGAAGTTGCCCGGTCGCTCATAGGTGAGGACCACGTCATCGAAATGACGGACCCGGTAATGGGCGCCGAGGACTGGTCGTACATCCTGGAGCGCGTCCCCGGCTCGATGGCCTTCCTCGGTGTCGCCCCGCCAGGCGTGGAGCGGCCGGCGCCTACGCATTCCAACCGTATGCTCCTCGACGAACCGGCGATGGCTGTCGGTATTGCGCTGCATGCGGCGATGGCCCTCGACTAACAGCTGAAGGGCTCACGGGGACCTGCTCTTCTCGAACGTATGTTTGGTACCCGGTACCCAGTACCAAAACGACCTGCCCGGAGGTTCAGGCCGGCGGGCCTTGCACAACGCCGGCGAGGACCGTGGCGACCACCTTGTGGACGGCCCGGGTGTCAGGCGCCGGGCCTTCCCGGTCGGCGAACAAAAGCTGCGCAGTCCCAATGAGCACATGAGACAGGGTGTCGACGTCTGCATTGGCCGCGACCCGGCCTAACTCCCGTTCGGAGTTGAGGTAGGAGCCGATCATGGCCGTCCCTTCCGTGAGGAGCGGGACACGGGAGGCGCCCGCCTGCCGCAACCGGGCACGCAGGCCGTCCCGGGAGATGACTAGGGCCACAATCGCGACCGCCACCGGCCGGAAGAGAGTTATCAGCGCTTCGGTGACGTTGTCGACGACCGAACCCGCACCGGCAAGCTCATCCTGGGCAACCGCTTGGCCGTTGAGGCGGGCCAGGCGGTCTTCAACCAGTTCGAAGAGGAAGGCGTCGAAGTCGGCGAAATGGCGGTGCAGGACGCCTTTGGCGACGCCCGCCTCGGCTGTGACCGACCGGCTAGTGAGCGCATTCGGCCCGTCCCGGAGCAGGACCCGCTCCGCCGCGTCGAACAACTGCTGGCGCGCGTCTTGCAGGGCTGTCCCCGTTGGCATCGTTCATCTCCTCTTTCACCCCAGGCAGTAATGTTTTGCCGAATGGGCGCATGCCCATTTATAGTGGGCGCATGGTCACTTTACCGCCCGAGCCGAAGTCCTTCTCTGCCAGCGAGTCTCATCACGCCAGACAGATGGCGGAATCGTTCGGGCTCGACGCCGAACGCTACGACAGGACCAGGCCCCGGTACCCCCAAGCCATGGTGGACCGGATTGTTGCCGCCAGCCCCGGGCCGGACGTGCTCGACGTCGGCGTCGGTACCGGGATAGCGGCACGCCAGTTCCAGGCGGCCGGCTGCCAGGTCCTTGGCGTGGACGTCGACGCCCGGATGGCGGAGGTAGCGCGGCGCTACGGGGTCGAGGTTGAGGTATCCAAGTTCGAGGACTGGGGCCCTGCGGGCCGGCGGTTCGACGCGGTCATTTCCGGGCAAAGCTGGCATTGGGTGGACCCGGTTGCGGGCGCGGCCAAGGCGGCGGAGGTACTGCGACCCTCTGGCAGGCTGGCTGTGTTCTGGAACGTGTTCCAGTTCCCACAAGACCTATCCGAAGCCTTTGCCGCCGTCTACCGCCGGGTGCTCCCCGGTTCACCGTTCTTCCGGGGCATGTCAGGTGGCCTCACCGCGTACTCGGGCCAGCTTGGCAAGGCCGCCGACGGGGTGCGAGAGACAGGCGCGTTTGGCGAGACGGAGCAATGGCAGTTCGACTGGCAGCGGTCCTACACTCGGGACGAGTGGCTCGACGTGGTGCCGACGTCAGGTGGCCACAACCAGTTCCCCCCGGACAAGTTGGGACAACTGCTGGCCGGCATCGGCGCGGCGATCGACGCGGTGGGAGGCCAGTTCACAATGGGGTACGCCGCAGTCGTGGTCACCGCCGCCCGAACCAGTACCACCTGAGTGAGATGTCGGTCCAAGTGCGGCGGTTGCCGATGGTCTTGAACCGGGCCGAAAACTGGCGCCGTAAGGCTCGTTCATTTCTCGAAACGGGGGGCAGAAGGCCCCAAGGCGTCGCACAAGGTGTTCCCAAAACCCCGGGAATGGCGAGTCGTCTCGACCCACCGTGCTACGGGTTGGTACCCCGGGAGCTTCCGCTTTCGCATGCGCCTAGGCCCTTTGCCACCAGGGTGGCGAGCGGGCACGTCCACGTGCGCGGGTAAAAGGAGCCCATTACCGCGGCAGCGGCCGCAGGGTCAAGCGCGGGCCCGACCTCCTGGGGCGAATGGGTGAACTGAGGACTGACCAGAACCTCTCGCCACAGCAGGATGTACAAAGGACTGGTCTGATCGGTGGCAAAGGGGAGGAAAGTCGCCCCCGCCACTCGCCCGATCTCAGCCCGCTGAGCCTCGCTGCCGATAACGTAAACGAAATCCCCGGCGGCGTTGATCGCAGTGACCTGGTCGGCCCGGCACCCGTAGTCCGTTTGCCCATTGGGGAGCTTGTTCGCGACCGTGGGCACCGTTCGCGTCAGCTCAGCTATGCATATCGACCAATAACGCACGTCCTCGTCGGCCTTCGGCCACGGTGACGGCTCTGCGCCCGGTGGGAACGTGGGCGCTTTAGCGCTGATGACGACGACGTCGGCCGGCTGCGGTCGCACGAGGTACGCCTCGAGGTAGGACGCGTCGCTATTGGCCAACCCGCCCGCGTAAAACGCGCTGCCGGGCTTGTAGAACTCACCGGGCGCGGGCGGCTGGGCCCCGGGACTGCCCGAGGCTGACGTGGTGGTCGTACTGGGAGCCGGCTCTGGCCTCGGCACCGGGCTGTCGTGCACGGGGCAGGCCGGAAGGGCCCGCGCCACCGCGCCTTGGTCCAGGGTCAGGGCCGGGAGCTGCACACCCGAGGAACTCCCACCAGCGGGGAGGTAAACGCGGTAAAGGAGGTAACCCGGGTGCAGCGCGGTCGTCCCGGGGGGAAATGGCAGGACATTTGGCTCGCCCGGCGATACGTCCGGCATGACCGTCACTTTGAAACTTCCGCCCGCCGGCGCCTTTTCCTGCCACGGGTTCGTGCTACCGGGCTCAGGCTCGATCCGGTAATCCGGCAGGGAGGAGCCGACACCGTTGACCGTAACCGGGCTGCCGTAAGGTGTATAAACGCTCAAGGACGCGTACCGGGCGTCAGGGTAGCGGCCCGAAATTACGAGCTTGGTGGCAGTACCGCCAACTAACGGCTCGAGCCAATAAAATGCCGCCGAATCGGGCAGGGCGGCGTCGGATGTTTGGGCACTTAGCATCGACGGCCAGGCACATGAGGTGTTCGGTACCGACGTCGAACTTATGGCCTGCGCCGAAGCGGGGGCGCCTGCCCAGGTCAACGAGCAGAGCAGCGCGGCGGGTGCCACGAGGCGCGACAGCATAAGGGGTTTCGCACTAAGCATTGGGCTTCCTCCTACAGGGGTGGTTTATCTAGAGCTAGGTTTACGAACGCCACTTTCGGTCACTCTCGTTTGAGCGATATCCCGATGGTCGCGGGCAGTCAACGTCGTGCCCCGGTCATGAGGCGTTCCCGGTCGAACATGGCTGCCACTGCTCGCCACCCGATCCCGTCGAAGACAAGCAGTACGGCGGCCAGGCCGAGCGCCAAAGCGAGCGTTGGGTCAATGACCTTCAGCGACATCAGGACCACAACCGCGAGCGGCGGCACGCTGGCAAACACCCCGAGCTGCTGGGCCGCCCGTACATCCGAGGAGCGGGCGGAGATGGCGATGCCGACCCAGATCGACCATCCAGCCAGCAGCGGAGTGAAGAGGAGCAGGACCAACAGGTGCGAGCGGTCGAAAACCGCCGAGGCCACAACGCTGTTCGCGAAGAGGGCGACGACGGCGAAAAAGATGCCAAAGAGGAGATAAGCGATGCCGAGTGTCGGCACGAGAGCGGCCAGCGCCTTGCCCACCAGGAACTCCTCTCGGCTGATAGGGGTGGCGAGGA
The DNA here is from genome assembly GCA_030039575.1 of Acidimicrobiales bacterium. Classification (GTDB taxonomy): domain Bacteria; phylum Actinomycetota; class Acidimicrobiia; order Acidimicrobiales; family Palsa-688; genus Fen-671. Next base: position 6,417 of record JASHVH010000374.1, read on the forward strand.
CCGGCTCGAGGGTCCCTTGCTCACGCTCCCCCACCACCGAGTAGGCCGCGAGGGTCGAAGGCACAATGGCGGGGATGATGAGCAGGTAGAGCAACGGGAGCCCTGCCCGGGTGCTGAGCTGGGCCGAGGCCGGGATGGCGAAGATCTCGATGATCGGGATTGTTATAAATATGAGCGGGAGCACCCCCATCGTGTACACGATGAAGCGGTTACGCCGGTAGTCGCGGAGTTCCTTGTGGAAGATGGCGCGAACGCGCGTCCAGCTGAACTTCACCGTCTCTTCGCCTCCACGTCTTCGTCAATGAGCTCGAGGTAAACGTCCTCTAAGGAATGGCGGGACTCAGCGATCGACAGGACATCGGCATCGGAGCCCACCAGGGCTCGGGCTACCCCGGGAGCGGCGGCGTCGGGGTCGGTGACGGCCAGTAGGTACGAGCCAGAGGGGGTCTGCTGCCAGCTCTCGACGTCCTTCAGCCCCGCGAACACGCGGCCCGGGTCGGGCAGAGGGGCGTGGGTCCGAACCTCCAGGTTCCGGGTGAACAGTTGCTCGCGTAGCTCATCGGGCCGGCCGATGAGGCGCAACGTCGTGTTCAGTATGGCCACGCGGTCGCACAGTCGCTCGGCTTCCTCGAGCCGGTGCGTCGTGAGGAAAATGGTCACCCCTCGGGCCCGCAACGAAGTTATGAGCTCGTGGACCTCACGGGCCGCAACAGGGTCGAGGCCAGAGGTGGGTTCGTCGAGGAACAGCACCGCCGGCTCGTTCAAGATGGCGCGCGCCAGCGCTACCCGTTGGCGGAGACCTTTCGACAACGACCCGCACGGGTCGTTGGCCCGTTCGGTGAGGTTCACCGCCTTCAGGGCGCGCTCGATGCGCCCGCCAGCGTCGGCTAGCTCGTACAGCCCGGCGAAGCACCGGAGGTTCTCCGCCACCGTGAGCCGCAAGTACAGACCTGGGGACTCGGGCATGATCGAGATCCGAGCACGGATCTGCTGCCCGTTCCGGGGGGTCAGAGGGATACCGGCCACCGAGGCCCGGCCTGAGGTGGGCGCGATGAGCGTGCCCAGGGTCCTTACGGTCGTGGTTTTGCCGGCGCCGTTCGGGCCGAGGAACCCGAACACCTCACCGTACGCCACATCGAAGGACACGTCGGAGAAGGCGACGCGCGGGCCGAACCGTTTGGTCAAGTGGTCGACGACCAGGGCGGGAGCCTCCCGTTTACCGCCCGGCGCCAACAGGTCAGTGGCGGCCTCATTAGCAGAGGTCACGCCGCCGCCTTCCTCCCCGCTCAGCCTTGGTCCACTATCCACAGTCCACCCACGATCACGCTAAAAGTGATATCACTATATACGGTGCTGTCAAGAGGGTGCCTTTTTTATCTACTGTGCGCCCAGGCGCACTTCACCACCACGACGCAGCAAGATCTAATCGGCATGCCCTAGGGAGGAAGAACGTGACCACAGCGGATATCCCGGTACACAGCACCGACGACGTGCACGAGGTCGCCATCAGGGGGACGGCCGGCGCCCTGGTGTTCCGGGTCAGCATCGTGCTCTTGGCCGCCGGGGCTGTCCTTTTGGCGTTCGCCGTCCGGGCTGCGGTACAGGGGGGCTCGGGCGCGGGGCGGCAGGCCTTATGGGTCGGGGTCGTAGTGCTGGTGGTGGCCGGTGTGACCGGGCTGCGCGGGTTGACCCTGGTGGCGCCGGGTGAAGCCGTGGTCCTCCAGACCTTCGGCAAGTACGCGGGGTCGCTGCGGGCTCCAGGGCTGTGGTGGGTGAACCCGTGGACCACCCGGCGCCGGCTGTCCACCAAGGTCCGGACGGACGAGACGGCGACCTTGAAGGTGAACGATTGTGACGGGATACCTATCGAAGTGGCCACGGTTGTCACCTGGCGGGTGGACGACACCGCCCGGGCCTCTTTTGCCGTAGACGACATCGCGCGGTTCGTGAGAAGCCAATGCGAGATGGCCCTTCGGCAGGTGGTAGCGGGCTACCGGTACGAACCCAAGGGCCTCGGTTCGCCCTCGCTAAGCAGGAACGCCTCGGAGATCGGGGACGAGCTTTCCAAGGAGGCGGCTCGCCGCGTCGAGCCCACAGGTATTCTCGTCATCGAAAGCCAATTCGTCCGTATTGCCTACGCGCCGGAGGTGGCGCACGCGATGCTACGCCGCCAGCAAGCCGCGGCCATTGTTGCCGCTCGGCACCAGATCGTTGACGGGGCCGTCGGTATGGTCGAACTCGCCTTGGAGCGCCTCGAACGAGAGAACGTCGTCGACCTCGACGAGGAACGCAAGGCTACGATGGTCAGCAACCTTCTCGTCGTGCTGTGCAGCGACCACGGGGTGCAACCTATGGTCAACGCCGGCTCCCTCTACATCTGAAAAGGGGCAACGCACAGCCATGGCAGAGCGCAAAAACGTGCTTGTCCGGATGGATCCCGGGGTTTACGATGCCCTCGCCCACTGGGCGGCCGACGAAATGCGCAGCACCACAGCGCAGATCGAAATGGTCTTGCGCGAAGCGCTGCGACGTGCGGGGCGGCTGCCGTCCAACACCGGGGCCATGCCCCGACGCGGCAGGCCACCGAGGAACCAGGAAATGACGGCCTGACGCCCGGGACCCGGCAGCCCGCGTCATGTGGCTATCGTCGCCGGGTTTTACTGCGGAGCGTGGGCCATTACCCCCTGGTCGTGCTGGCATCGAAGTCGCTCAGGGTTGCTGCCTCAAACCAACGACGTTGCCATTTGTGTCCTTTACTTGTGCTATCAGCAACCCCCTGGCGACGTCTGTAATATCCTGGACTATCTCGGCACCTACGTCGGTCATTCCTTCAAGGCTCGCCTTAATATCCTCGACGTCTGTGTAAGCGACGGGACCGACTTTCGAGTTAGGGTCTAACCCGACTTCTTGGTCGCCGACCCTGTAACCCACGTAATAGGGCGTGTCTGCATAGGGCTCGACTCCTAAAAATCTGGTATAAAAAGCCTTAGCCTGTCCTAGGTCGCTGACCGGGTGTCGGGCTGGTCGCGGGGGCCAACCGTGATCCAGCGCCTCCCCCCGTACCCGACTTCGTTGCGGACCTCGAAACCGAGGATGTCGCGATAGAAGGTCAGCGACGCTTCGGGGTCGTCGTGCGGGAGAAAGCTCGAGTAGATCGTGATGTCCATGACGATCACGCTAAGTCCGGCTGGGTGGGCACTGCTTCTCGATTCCTGACCGGTCTCGTGACCTGCTTCGCCACACAGGCCGGCATCCCCTCCGTCGCCCGCGCCGACTGGCGCCGGTAAGTACTCGGCGACACGCCGACCAGTTCGGTGAAGCGGGTGCTGAAGGTACCGAGCGACGAGCAGCCGACGGCGAAACAGGCGTCGGTGACGGTGAGGTCGCCACGCCGAAGCAGGACCATGGCGCGCTCGATGCGCCGTGTCATCAGGTAGCTGTACGGCGACTCGCCGTAAGCGAGGCGGAACTGGCGGCTAAGGTGGCCCGCCGACATGTGCGCGCCGCGGGCGAGCGCTTCGACGTCCAGCGGCTGCGCGTACTCCCGGTCGATCCGGTCCCGCACTCGCCGCAGCCATGCGAGGTCGCGCAAGCGCTGCGCCTCGGCGGGGGGGGTGCTGGTCACCTGAGATATCCTGCCACGTCCAGTCGGAGTTGCCACCACACCGGTCCCGCTACGACACGAGCGGCACCAGGGCACGGGCCAGGTCAACGAGTTCGTCGACGGCGATGGCTGCGCACGGGCTGTACAAACTCGAACAGCTGGCCCTCAGGGGCCAGGGGCGTGAAAACGTTTGTGGCTGCGTCGCCGTCGACCACAAGCTCGTACTCTTCAACGCCGGCGCCGAGTGGGTGCAACCCGAAGCGGCGAGGTGGCCAAGAACGCCTCGAGCAGAACACTATGACGTCTCCACTGCTTGCCCATCACCTGCAATGTGCGGCATCGCGGCTCGGGGCGGTGAAGCAGGGCGATGACGTGAGATAGCTCTGTCATCGCCGACTTCCAACCACCGCACTGGAAGTCCGATAAGCCAATTGTCCTCGTACGTTTTGCCCGGGTGCCATATAGTCCGAGTGCCTCCGTCCAGCGAGTTCGGTTAGGCCGGTGGTGCGTTGCCATCCTCTGACCGGAGGGCGATGGCCAGGAGCCGAGCGGCGACGGCAGAAGGCGGCCGGCTCGGCGCCCAAATCGCCCGTATAGCGCGATGGAACGATAAGTCCTCACTGGCGACCGCCACCAGCTGGCGCCCCTGAATTTCGGCCCGGACCGCAAGTTCAGAAACCACTGCCGGTCCTGCCCCAGCCAGCACCGCAGCCTTAATGGCCGTCGTGGAGCCGAGTTCCATTGCCGCCGTAAGACTGAGGCCGCACGCGTCCAGAGCATCGGTCAACACTTCCCGGGTACCGGAACCTGGCTCGCGCAGGACCAACGGGGTACTCGCCAGTTCCTTGGCGGAAATCGGGTGGCGGCGGCGGCTCCAGGGATGACCGGCCGGGACCACGATCACCAGGTGGTCGGTGAGGACTTCCTTCGACCGCAAACGCCGCGGGGGCCGCGAGCCCTCGATAAAGCCGAGGTCGACGTCGCCCCCAGCGACGAGGTCAGCCACGTGCGCCGTGTTGCCCATCTCCAATGAGACCCTGGTGTCAGGGGCTTCGGTGGCGAGTTGGCGTAGCCACCGCGGGACCAGGTACTCCGCGACCGTAAGGCTGGCAGCAAGACGTAACTGCGAAGTTCGGTCCGCCCTCAGCGCGGCGGTGCCGGCCAAGAGCTTACGCATGTCTGCCAAGACCACCGTGGCCCATTCCACGGTGGCCATGCCCGCCGGCGTGAGGCGAGCGCCCGTAGTTGCCCGTTCCAGCAGGGAGAAATGCAGGAGCCGCTCGAGCGCCCGCAGCCGCATGCTGGCGGCCGGTTGGGTTACCCTGTGGGCGGCGGCTGCGGCGCTGATCGACCCGAGCTCGCCAACGCTAACGAGCAGGTCAAGCGAACCCAGGTCCGGGTACGGCTCTGGTAAGGGCATGTACCGACGTTAGAAGCTATCGACCTCGGTGACCGACAGGAGCCTCACGAAGGCTCGTCTGCGGGACTAAAGCGGCGGCCGGCTGCGCTACCAGCTCCTGAACGTCACAGTGTGCCGGTGAGGGCTTGCAGGCCAAGGCTGGACAGCCCCACCGTGAGCCAAAGGACCGCTCCCAGAGCCAGAGGCCGGAGGCCGGCTTGGCGGATTTGCCCGGGATCAGTTGAGAGCCCGATGGCGCCAAGGGCAGCGGTGATCATCCACGTCGACAGGTCCGATAGAGGGTGGTGCCAGCTGGCCGGGACCAGGCCCAACGTGTTGGCGGCCACGGCGGCGACAAACGCCGGGACGAACAGCGGCAC
>JASHVH010000375.1 GCA_030039575.1 Acidimicrobiales bacterium
CGGTTGGTCGAGCTCAAGGCAAAATACGACCCCGATAACGTTTTCCACCTGAACCAGAACATCCCACCGCGTTGAGGCCGGCCCGAAAGCCTTTTCAGTTACCGCCTCCGGGAGCGATGGATATTGCCACTTTTCCGTGAGTGCCGGCGCGGAAATGGGCCACCGCTTCTGACGCCTGGCCCAACGGGTAAACTCGATCGATGGGAGGTTTGATGTCGCCGTCGTCCGCGTGCCGGGCCAGGCGCTCGAGGAGCTCGGGTTCGGCGGTGGCAAAGATGTTCCCAGCCACGATCCCACGGCGGGCGAGAGCGTCGATGTCTGCCGCGCCGGTGGTAGTAGCAATGCGCGACCCCTCTTCCATCAGGGCGGCCAGTTGTGCCACCGTCGCGGCTCCGTTCACCGTGTCGATAAGGCCGCGCAGCCCTTTCCAGTGGTCGCGCACAAACGAGACGACGTCCGTCGAGGTGAAATCGATGGTGCTTTCGGCGCCCAGGGACAGCAAGCGGGTTTCGTCCTCGGGCGTGCCAGTTGCGACCACGCGCGCCCCTCGAGCTCGCAACAGCTGCAGTGCGTACCCTCCTACGCCGCCCGTAGCCCCTACCACCAGCACGAGGTCATCCTCCTGGGCGTCGACAATGTCCGTCGTTTTGAGGGCGGCGATCCCGGCCAGGGGCAGTGTGGCGGCCTCCAGAGGCCCGAGCGACCGAGGCTTACGGGCCACGAACATGTCCTCGGGCACCACCAGGTGCTCGGCCCAGGTCCCGTCCCGGAGGGTCATGGGGAAAAAGCACCCGAACACCTCATCACCGGGCCCGTACCTGCTGACCCTGGCCCCGGTCTCCTCGACTACCCCGGCGAAGTCTCGTCCCAGCGTGACCGGGAGCTCGTACTCCATCCAGGTCCGCACCGTCCCGTCAATCACCGAAAGGTCAAACCCGTTTACCGAGGAGGCACTGATGCGCACTCGGAGGTCGTTGGGGCCCAGCTCACGAGTGGGCAGATTGGCCAGTTTCGGCTCGTCGCCGAAGGCTTCGATCACGATTGCTCTCATGGCTCGTTCAGTATACGATACGCCCCTGTGCAGCCCAACGGACAGCGACGACATCACCGTCATCGCGGGCCCCGGCACCTCGAACCTGTGCTCCCTGAAATGCCTGAAGTGATCGCCGACACCAACCTGGGGGCTGTACCCGAGCAGCCCGTCGAGATCCCGCCCGGCGACCTTGGGCCGGAAGCCCGGACAAAAGCCCACGAGCTGATCGGCAGCCGCTTGCGGGAGGCGAGGCTGCGCAGCGGGCTCGGCGTTCGCGAACTGTCCCGCCAGCTCGAGATCTCGGCCAGCAGCATTTCCCAGATCGAGCTCGGGCGGGTGGTACCGTCGGTCAGCACCCTGTACGCCTTGACGAACGCGCTGAACATTTCCATGGACAGCCTCTTCGTGGCGGAGGGCGACGAGGTGGCCGAGGGCGACAACGTAGCCGACCGGGCTGCACCACAAGAGGAGGCCAAACGCCCACGGGGCCCGGCCGACGCGGCACCGCTCCCGAGCGTCGCCCCTCCGACGACCGCTCACGAGCGCTCGTTCGTGCTCAGGCGCAACAACCGACGGGTGATCGACCTGGAACGGGGGGTGCGGTGGGAGCTCCTCACGCCCGTGCCCGAACCCGGGGCCGAGTTCCTGGAAGTGCATTACCCGGCGGGCAGCGAGTCGAGTGCGAGCGGCCAAGCTATAAGGCACAACGGAAGGGACTACTGCCTGGTCCTGGAGGGAAGCCTCCGGGTCCAGGTCGGGTTCGAAGAATACGTCTTGAACTCCGGGGACTCGTTGGCCTTCGACGCCACCATCCCGCACCGGTTCTGGAACGCCGGTGACGTCTCAGTGAGGGCAGTCTGGTTCGTGCTCGACCGGTGGCTCCCGCACGGCGGGCCCGAGACGGAGTGGAGCAGGGCCGGTGGCCGGGGGCCTAATCCACCGGGCTAGCGGGCGAGACCGGGACGTCCGTTGGCCGGCCGGCCAGCGCCTGGAGATGGGGCAGCAAGGCCAAGAAATCGAGGTCGGCCAGCCCCCTCTCACAGCTGGCCACGGCGAGCTGGGCCACGAGGTCCGTGACCGGCATTGGGACCGACTCGGCCGCAGCCACACCCTGAGTTAGTTGCAGGTCCTTCACCAGCATGGCCGTGGTAAAGGTAGCGTCGTACCGGCGCCCCACCAATGCCTCTGTCTTGTAATTGACGAACGGCGACCCGATGGCGGAGCCGCTCACGACGTCGAGCAGGACGGAGCGGTCGATGCCCGAGGCCTCGCACAGCGTCACCAACTCGGCCAGCATTTCCGCCGTGGCAGCGAGCAGGGAATTGACGGCGAGCTTCATCACCCGGGCCTGTTCGTCTGCGCCCACGTAATAAATCTTGGCCCCCACCCGCTCGAGCAGCGGCCTCCCCGCCTCCACGGCCGCTTCGCTACCGGACACGATCAAGGTGAGGTTGCCGGCGGCCAGCACACCCGGGTTGCCGCTGACCGGGCAGCGCAGGTAACGCAGCCCACGCTCGCCGGCGGCGGCCGCCACGCCGGCCGAAGCAACCGGCGAAATCGTGCTCATTTCAATCAAAAGGGCACCGGCGGGAGCAGTCTCGACCAGCCCGCCGGGCCCGAGGTAGACCCTTACCACCGCGTCGTCGTCGGCCAGGAAAGTCATGACGGTACCCGTGGTGTCCCAGACTTCAGCCAGCTCCGCCACCGCGGTGGCGCCGGAGCTCACGAGCGGCGCCGTCGCACCCGGGCTCCGGTTCCACACCGTGACGGCCAACCCCTGGGAGACGAGCCTCTGCGCCAGGGCGGCCCCCATCTTGCCCAGACCCACCACCGCAACCTGCATCCAGTGGATGTTACAGAGGCTTCGGGTCGTGCTGGGCCAGCTCCCTGAACGCCTCGGGCACCCGGTCCATGTCCGAGAAGACGACGGCGGCGTACCCGACGGCTTGATGGCCGAACCGGGCGCGGATGCCGTCCACGGACCGGTCGAGGAGCCAGCGCGCCGTGCCGGCGCCGTCCCCGGCGCCGCGCCGTGGTGCGCCCGCCTCGAGCGGGAGCTCCAGCTGCAGGGCCGGTTCGACGAGGTTGGAGGCCGATATGGCCAGCAACGTGACCTCCGGTTCGCCGCGCTGCTGTGCCAGCGCCGTCACCGCCAGCTCGACGGCCAGTTCGGTGAGCGTCAAGGTCTCCGAAATGGCGGGGCGCACGGTCATCGACCGCGTCACCGACCGCAGACCGGGGAACCTCACTCGGACCGTGATCGTGCGGGCCGCCCGGCCGGCGGCCCGCAGTCGGCCGGCCACGCGGTCGGCCAGGTAGCCAAGGGCCGAGTGGAGCAGTTCGGAAGTGGCGGTCCGGCGCCCGAGGGCAGCCTGGGCGCCGATCGACACCGCTCGCCGTGGCTGCTCCACCCGCCGCGGGTCCACGTCGGTGGCCAGCGCCGCCAATTTCCCGCCCGCCCCCTTGCCCAACAGGCTGTCCAGCACGTCGCTGTGGACGGCCGCCAGCTGACCGACGGTGAAGATGCCGGCCTCGGCCAACTGCGCCTGGCGTACGGGCCCCACGCCCCACAGCAGCCCGACGGGCAGGGGCTCGAGGAAAGCCCGCTCGGCGCCGGCCGGCACCACCACCAGCCCGTCGGGCTTGGCCACTTGAGAGGCCACCTTGGCCAGGTGCTTGGTCCGGGCCACACCGACCGACAGTGGCAGCCCGACCTCGCCGCGGACTCGGCCGCGGATGGCGGCCGCAATGGTGGCCGGCGGGCCGAACATGTGCACGGCACCGGCCACGTCCAGGAAGGCCTCGTCGATCGAGATCCGTTCGACGACGGGAGTAAACGCGCCCAGTACCTCGATCACCTGGTCGCCGAGGCGCTGGTACTCGCGGAAGTGGCCGGGGACGAACATCAGGCCCGGGCACAGCTGGCGCGCCCGCCAGCCGGGCATGCCCGCCGACACCCCGAACGAACGCGCCTCGTAGGAAGCTGCCAGCACCACGCCGCCGCCCACGGCGATGGGCCGGTGCCGGAGCGAGGGGTCGAGCAACTGCTCGACGGAAGCGTAGAAGGCGTCCAGGTCCGCGTGGAGGATGCTGGCCCCTCGGCCGTTGGCCATACAGAGCCGAGCCTAATCGAACATATGTTCGAGTTGGAAGAGCAGCCTCGGCCGGTGGCGCCCGGTGGTGCCGCCGGCCAGTGTTTTAGGCGGGATCTGGGTGCGTCCCGCCGTCCTTGTCGCGATCGAGGGGAAAAAATGACCAAAACCGCAACGAAAGACGGGGGTTGCACCCAGACGGGCGCCGGAACCGGCGGTTATCGGCGCCGGGCTGGTCCACAGGCCCAGCGGTCGTGGGGCGTGGCCCGGCTTCCCGCTACGAGACAGGCCCGAACTCCTCGAGCCAAACGCCGGTCACACCGTGGCCCTCGAACCGCACGAAGTACTGGACGCCACTTTGAGGCACTGGTCGCGGCCGTCGGGGAGACCGTGCGCTCCGGCTGGGCTGAGCGGGCCGCACCGCCGTTTAGGCGCCGGCGGCCCCTTGCCCAACGAGTTCGAACGCCTGCCACATAGCGGCGTACTTCCCGTCTCGTTCCACCAGTTCCCCGTGCGTCCCGACCTCGGCCACCCGGCCATGGTCGAGGACGATGATCCGGTCGGCGGACTGCGCCGTCTGCAACCGGTGGGCGATGAGGATGGTGGTGCGGCCTCTGGAAACCTGGTGCATGGCGGCGGCCACCCGGGCCTCGGTGGCGAGGTCCAGGTTGGACGTGGCTTCGTCCAAAAGCAGGACAGCCGGGTCGACCAGTTCGGCCCGCGCCAGTGCCACCAGCTGACGCTGGCCCGCCGACAACGACCGGCCGCGTTCGGACAGTTCGTGGAGGTACCCGCCCGGCAGCGAGGCGATGAAGTCGTGAGCGCCGACGGCGCGCGCCGCTCGCTCTACTTCGGCATCGGAGGCCCCGGGGCGGCCGTAGGCGATGTTGTCACGTACGGTCCCAGAGAAAAGGAAGGCCTCCTGCGGCACGTAGCCGAGCTGGTGCCGGAACGCTTCCAGGTCCAGGGCCCGCAAGTCGAAGCCGTCGACCTTCACGCTGCCCTCGTCGGGGTCATAAAACCGGGCCAGGAGCTTCATAACGGTCGACTTGCCGGCGCCGGTTTCACCCACCAGGGCCACGGTTTCGCCGGGTTCGACCCGTACGTCGAGCCCGCGCAACGCTTCCGGCTGCCTTGTCGCACCCCGCCCTCTTCCCCCCGCCCGGGCCGTGCCGGCTCCCGTCCGGCCGCCATCGCTGGCCCCGTCGGCCCCGG
>JASHVH010000376.1 GCA_030039575.1 Acidimicrobiales bacterium
TTTTGTGGGACCGCGGCCTCGCCCGGACCTGCCCGAGGGCAGCCATCTAGTGCCAGAGATCGACCACGTCGTGGTGCTGATGATGGAGAACCACTCCTACGACAACTACTTCGGCTGGATGCAGGACCATGGCGACGGTTTCGAGCGAGATGCCGCTGGCAACCCGGTCCCGAACGTGCCCAACCTCGACGCCAACGGCGTGCCTGTCCCACTGAGCCATCGCCGTACGACCAAGCAACAGGCCGACGTGCCCACCCAGAGCTGGGCCGCGTCCCATATCCAGCTCGACCACGAAAGGAACGACGGGTTCGTCCGCAGCATCGAAGAGACCGTGCCCGGCGGCGACGCCGCGGTCGCCATGCAGTACTTCGACGGGAGCGACCTCCCCTTCTATGCACAGCTGGTGCGCACCTTTCCCTTTGCTGTTCGCTGGTTCTGTTCGTGCCTTGGGCCGACTGTCCCCAACCGTCGCTACCTCATCTCCGCCACCTCGAACGGGCTCATCGACGATTTCTCAGGTCTGGCCGACTACCCCGCCGCCGGCACGATCTTCGACTTGCTGAGCGCCAACGCCATCAGTTGGGCCAACTACCACGACAAGCCGACGTGGAAGGTGGTCCTGCCCACCCTGCTCGGCCGGCGCGCGCACGGGCTGTTCCGTAAACTGCGCCTCATCCTTGCGGGTTTGTTACCTGGGCTCGAACAGCTGGCCGAAGGCGAGCTGCTGTTCAGCGCCGATTCCTACCCACGGAGCCTCCTCATCAGCTGGTACCACGCGCCACCGATTGGCCAGTTCTTCGAGCAGGCCGGGCGGGGCGACCTACCGGCGGTGAGCGTCGTCGACCCCGACTTCCTGACCTACTCCGAGGAGAACCCCCAGGATGTCCGGGTCGGCGAGAGCTTCGCCGCCTCGGTGATCGAGGCGGTCCTGGAGAGCCCGTGTTGGCAGCGCACGCTGCTGCTTTGGCTGCACGACGAACACGGCGGCTACTACGACCACGTTGTACCGCCGCCCGCCCCACCGCCTGATGACGTCTTGGCCACAAACCTCGTCGAGCGCTATCCCCTGCTGGCCAAATTGCCGTTCCTGCGGCCGTTGGTACGTGACCTCGAGCGCGTCGACGCCGGCCCGCGCACCTTTGACCGTTTCGGCTTTCGCGTCCCCGCCGTCGTCGTCTCGCCTTATGCCGAGCCCGCAGCAGTGAGCGACATGGTGCTCGACCACACGTCGGTCCTCCGGCTGATCGAGGAGGTTTGGAACCTGCCCTCTCTCACGCGACGGGACGCCGCGGCTAGGAGCCCGTTGCCACTGGTCGACTTCAGCCGTCCGCCGGCATTTCTCCATCGGCCGCCGTTACCCCCGCCGGCGACACCAGACGCGTGGCGTAGCGTGAGCCTGTCGGCGCGGTCGGTTCGCGACCAATGAAACGACCAACGACAGAGCGCGATCGCCCGGCCACAGATAAGTGAGTGGGAGCCTATCCCCCACAAGCGGTCCTCCCCGGCAATCAGTCTCCCTATACCGGGGGAACTTGCGGGCTGAAGTCTGTTACACCTGCTGGCGCGCGACCAATTAAGTGCATGGGGAGGGAGGCGATGGACCGTGAGCTGTTCGCTCGTCCCGGGGACCCCCAAGCGTTCGCGCTGTTCTATCGCCGTCACGTGGACCGCATCGTCCGGTTCGCTGCGCAGCGAGTTCCCGACCCGGCAGATGCTGCGGACGTGGCCGCGGCGACTTTCGTGGTGGCGCTGCGTGGAGCCGAGCACTACGACCCACGGCGAGGAGAACCCGAAGCGTGGCTGATCGGCATTGCGGCCCGCCTCATCGCCAACGACCGAAGACGGAAAGTCCGAGAAGCGCTGGCCCTGGCGAAGCTCGAGAGCCGAGCCTTGCTCCAAGACGACGACATCGAACGCCTCGTCCAGCTGATGGACAACTCAGCCCTTGTCCGGAGCACGTATGAGGCCCTCTGCCATCTACCACCGCAAGCCAGGGAAGCGGTCCTCCTTGTGGGGCCCGAAGGGCTGACCGAGGCCGAGGCCGCGGCTGTCGTAGGTACCAGCACCGTCGCTTTCCGTATGCGCCTCTCGCGCGCACGTCGTCGCCTGGCTCGGCTGATAGCTGACGAGGCTCCCCCCCGTGCGTCAGCCGCCCGTGAGGGACCATCGCGCCTACAGCGAAAGTCAGGGCCAGAAAGGGCGAGCGGGCCAATCATGACGGAGGTAGCCCAATGACGGCCGATCATGACCGAGGCCACCCAATGACCACAGCGTCCCCCCCGGCTGATGAGCGTTTCGAAGACAGGCTGCTCGACGCCTTGCTCGACTGTTTCGAAGACGTCCGCGGCGACTGTGGGGCCCCTTCGGGTACGCTTCCGGCGCCCGGGGCTCACCGAGGCCGGATCGCGCTGACGGCGCTGGCGGTCGCCGCGGCGGGCCTCGGCGTGGCTCTCGCCCTCAATTTCGTTTCCAGCTCGACCGGCGCTACGCACGGGTTGCGTTGGGCGCTCGCGGGGTACGTGGGCACCCAGTGGGAGGGCACCCCAGGCCAAGGGCTCACCGTTTCCGGTCCTTATCACCAAGACTTGACCTGCTCGAGCGCGACCACCTGCTACGTGGAAGGACCGGCCAACGCCGGCCAGGGCGCCGAAGTCGAGGCGACCTACAACGCAGGCAAGACGTGGCACCCAGCGGGCGTGGCGGGCGCCACCCCGTTGAGCAACGTCTCCTGCCCGAGCGGTCGCGTGTGCGCCCTGTTGGAGGGCGGGACGACCAATAAACCGCTGTTCGTTGAGACCACCGACGGCGGGACCACGTGGCTGGCGCGTCCGGCCCCGATCTCGCTTTTTCCCTCTGTCCGGGACGCCACGTCGGGGGCCACATCGTCCGGGCCGGCCGAGACAATGACGAGCGTGTCCTGTCGAAGCTCGTCGACCTGCAGCGTCCTCGCGTGGAGCGGCAATGTGCGGAGCTCCAAACCGAGTGGCCGGAGTGCTGCGTCCGTCACAACGGACGGGGGGCGGACCTGGTCGTCGCCTGTCCCGGCCTTCAAGCCCTCTTGGGAGCTGCAGTGCTTTGCCAACGGCAAGTGCCTGGCCGCAGGGCCTTCGGGAGCCGCTTACAGCACCGACGACGGCCTCACATGGTCGCTTTCTTCGGGGTGGCCTATTCAAGCGGCGTCCTACTTCTCCTGCGCGACCGCGGCGAGGTGCACGGCTTTGTCCGTCCCGCCCGGCGGCAGTGCGGAGTCGTTGCTCGTCTCCAGTGACGGGGGCGAGTCTTGGTCGGCCCTAAGGACCAGCGGGCTCCCCACGGGGGTGCTATTCACCGGCTTGGCCTGCCCGACCAGCTCTGATTGTTGGCTGTCGGGCAACAGCGTCCAGGGGCAGTTCTCGGGCCAGGGCGCAGTGTTGCTGTCGTCGAACAACGGCGGCCGGACCTGGGGCGCCAGTTTCCTCCCTCGACGCACCGGCATCGTGTTCGCGGTCTTTTGCCCGGACCGGGGCACGTGTTTCGCATTGGCGGCCAAGCAACCCACGGGATCGTCGCCTGCAACGTCCCCGGCGCTCGTGCTATTGGTCCACTAAGTGGTGGACAACCATGATCCGGCCCCTAGCCCTGTCGCCGCCGTTTTGGCAGGCGTGCGACACTCAGGGCAGGCGCGGAAGGCGGCTACCCGGCTTTTCGCCGTGCTTGCCGCCTCGAGCTCCCTATTGACAGCCTGCGGGGCCGGGCCCGCGCACCACGGCCTCGCCAGCCTGGGCAAGACCACGACCACCCAGTCGAGCACCGCCGCCTCGAGCTCTTCCGGTTCGTCGGGGCCCACGGAGGCGCAGTTGCTCAAGTACGCAAGGTGCATCCGCTCCCACGGCCTTAGCAACTTCCCAGACCCGGTCCCCGCTGCGGGGGGCGGGTTCGCCTTTAGGGTCGAGCCAGGTCTCAACCCTCGTTCGCCCTCGCCGCAGTTCCAGTCCGCTGAGAAGGCCTGCCAGAAGGACGTGCCGCCCAGCCTCGCGAACCTTACACCTGCCCAGATGGCGGCCAGCGCCCTCAAGTACACCGCGTGCATGCGGTCCCACGGCGAACCCGACTTCCCTGACCCCAACGCGCAAGGACTGATCAAGATCGACCCGACCGGGATCATGAGCCCGAGCTCGCCCCAGTTCCAGAGGGCCGAGAAGGCCTGCCAAAGCCTGGACAACGGCAGCTTCGATGAGGGGTTCACCTAGATGACCTCTAGCCCCGGGGGCCAAGTGGGCCGCGTTAGTCCCGGCACTGCTCGCATTAACCCCGCAGTGGCCCTGCGTGCACGACGAACATCCCGGCGGCTGGTTGCGTGGTGCGCGGTGGCCGTGGTCGAGCTATCGCTCGCCATTTCGCTCGGCACCGTCCAAGACGCGGCCGGCGCGACGGGTCGAGCCATAGTTACGATCAACCCTGCCCAGCACTACCAGACCATCGCCGGGTTTGGCGTGTCCGAGGGGTTCGGCCAGGCCAAGATGCTAATGAGCGCGCCAGCCTCGGTCCAGGAGCAGGTGCTGAGCTTGCTCTACAGCCCGACGCATGGGGCGGGCCTGACGATCTTGCGCAATGAGATCAGCGCCGACGCGGGTTTCACGATCGAGCCGAGGGCGCCGAGCAGCCCGGACGCCAAACCGTTGTACCTGACGCTGGCCGAGGTAGACCAGGACCAAGGGCAGCTGTGGTTCGCCAAGCTGATCAAGGCTGACTATGGCGTCAGCGACGTGTTCGCGGATGCCTGGAGCGCGCCCGCGTTCATGAAGACCAACGACTCGGCAATCCACGGTGGCACGGTGTGCGGCGCCCCGGGCGCGACTTGCGAGAGCGGGGATTGGCGGCAGGCCTATGCCAACTACCTCGTGCAGTACGCGAAGGACTACGCCGCGGCCGGCGTACCGCTCAGCTACGTGGGCCCGGAGAACGAAACGACGATCGCGCCTCCCCAAGACAGCATGATCATGAGCCCGGCGCAGTCCGCCAACTTGATGGCGGTCCTCGGCGCCACGCTGGCGCGGTCCGGGCTTTCGACCCGTGCCGAGTGCTGCGCCAGCATCGGGTGGAACTACGCGCAGCAGTACGCGGCTGCGATCGAGACCGATGAGGCAGCGAACACGGCAACGGCGCTGTTCACCAGCCACGGCTACTTCGTGGCGCCCGACTCGCCGCTGCGCGGCTGGAGCAAACCGGTCTGGGAGACCGAGTGGGCGCCCTTCGGTTTCCAGCCGTGGGACCCGGCCTGGGACGACGGTTCCCCGTCGTCCGGGTTCACTTGGGCGCAGAACATTTATACCGGCTTGACCGCGGCCAACCTGGGCGCGTTCTTTTACTTCTGGGGCGCGAGCATGACCTCCCTGACCGGTCCCAACACGGGACTGGTCGAGGTCAAGGGCAACACCGTCGCTACCTCTGGTCGACTGTGGGCGTTCGCGAGCTACAGTCGCTTCATCCGCCCGGGCGCGGTGCGGCTCGGGACGACGACGAGCGGTACGGGGCTCGAGGTGGGCGCGTTCCGCAACAGTGACGGGTCGATCGCCGTGGTCGCTCTGAACAGCGCCAACACCCCCCAGGTCGCGACCTTCTCGCTGCGGGGGCTCGGCGGAGCTCACGTCACGCCGTACCTGACCGACACAACCCACGAACTCTCCGCCCAGACCCCGACCACGGTGAGGGACAACGCCTTCACGGCGACCCTGCCGGCCCGGTCGGTCGTCAGCTACGACATCCGATCGCGAGCGACGCGTGCCCGCTGACCTGGCTGTCCGGCGTATCGATTTCGGTTACTTCGTTCGACCGGCTGAAGAAACAGGGACGGGCACGCCAAGGGCAGAACCGTGCTTGGGTTACCTTGTCTTTCACCCCGGAGGTGTCCTCATTGTCGACTCAGGAATGGGCTCACACCCTGAAGTCGATGACCATTATCGGCCTCGCCGGGTACCGCTTGCTGCCGCGCTGACTGCAGCGGGTGCCGAGCTGTCCGACATCCGCCAGGTGGTGAACTGCCATCTGCACTTCGACCACTGTGGCGGCAACCCCCAATTAACAGCTCGTCCGATCTTCACCCAGCGGGCCGAGCTCGAAGCGGCTCGAGGCTTCGACTACACCCTGCCTGAGCTGATCGACGCCCCCGGGATCACCTATGAGATCCTTGATGGGGCCAGCGAGATCCTCGACGGGATCCACGTGTTGCCCACGCCGGGCCACACGCCAGGCCACCAGTCGGTCGTTGTCCATCGACCAGACGGGACCGTAGTCGTTGCCGGCCAGAGCCACGACACCGCCACGGCCTTCGGAGCCGACGTCCTGGCGGTACACGCCGTCCGCGACCGCCACGCCGATGACCTCCCGGTCGCACCGGAGTGGGTCGATCAGCTTCTGGCTTTGGATCCTCGAAAGGTTGTCTTCGCGCACGACCGAGCCGTTTGGGTGCCGTAGATCACCAAAGTAGGACGACCTTTCTTGCGCTGCTGACTGGGCCGAGCAGGAGCGCACGATCCAGAAAGTGCGACGCGTTGTGCTCGCTTGATTCCGTTGAAATCACTCAGGGAGCGAACGCCGAGTTAGCGAGTGTCGCCAGGCCTTCGATCTGGAACTCGGTGGTGTGCGCGCGGTGGCGTTGCCACTCACCGCTGGATCACCAGGGGGTGTCGTGCCTGACCTCGCTCCACTTGCTCTCAGCGTCGGCCTGGGCTGCCTCTCGATCGCGTGCGCTGCCTACCTCGATGCCGTCGCCGGCGCCGCGGGGGGCACGCCCTGCGTCAATAATGTTCCAAGACCAGCCGCTGCCATCGTCGTGCGGCCAGACCAAGCCGTACCACCTCTCGTCGAACCAGGAGTGAAAGCCGGCTACCCGCTCGTTTTTTTCCCAGGTTGCCATCGGCCGCCTTTCTAACGCTCATTCGGGTGGTAACCCAGCGCCACCGGCTCGCCACGGTCGCCTCCGGGCACTGACACTTCACCGTTGTCCAGGAACCGGGCCTCGGGCGCGCACATCAGGACCTTCACCGGCCGTTGGAACAGGCGCCTAACCATAAGCACCACCACGAGCCCCCACAGTAACTACGGCTACCGCTGGGCGGGTTAGCGGAACGGGAGTTGGCCGGTCGGGCCTCACCGGTCGATGCCAGCGAGACCCGCCCGCCACTCCCCTCAACGTGCCAGCCCTAACGAGGCAATTAGCCGCCAAGGGAGCGAAGCCGCTCCCGGGCGGTCGCCGGAAGGTTGCCCCAGGGAGCGATCCCGGCGACGTCGCGGGTGAATGTGACGAACAGTGAGAGGTCCTGGTCACCGCTTCGTGCCAGGCTCTCCACCCCGTCGAGCCACCAAGTCCACAGCTCCGAGGCTGGCGGTGCGAGGCTCTCGGCAAGAGCGTGAGCCTCTTGGACGGCCGCGTAATCGCCGTCTGTCACCGCCGCCCGTACGAACTTGCGCATCCTGGGATCTGACAGCGGGTTGACATCGCCCAGTACCAGGGGGAGACCGGCCGGGATGATCTCTCTCTTTTTGCCAATGAGCGCCATATCACCAGGGTACAGTAGCCAACCCACGACGACCGCGCTGCGTCTGGTGACATCGATGGCGCCGTATTCGCAGAGACGGTCAAGAGCGACCTGGCCAGCCGCCAGTTCAGCCACGTCTGTCAGGACTGGTCGAAGACGGTGGCGAACGCCTCCTTATTAGCTGAAATGGTGGTCTTGACCTGCACCGTCGAGCTCGCGTAGAGGTTGTCAGCCTGGAGCCCAGTTTCCGCGGACCCGAACGGGTACCCGTTGATCACCGCACTGGAGAAGACCACGGCGCCAAAGTTCGGTACGCCAGATGTCGAGCCAGGAACCGCTGGAAAATCGCCGGCCGTGATGCCCTCGCTCGTGCCGCCGCCGGCGCCGTTACTGGTGGCGATGAACCTGTGCGTCATGTCAATTACCGAGTCCGTCACTTTCGAGAGGCTCTGGGACACCGCGAACTCGATCGTGTCCCCGGGATGGGCCACATCGCTTGGGATATTCCGTATGGCGCCATCTACTAGGAGTGACGGGTAGTAACGAGCCATGTGTTGCGGCGTGCAAGCGAGGTACAGACGAGCGTATGAGTTCACCGACGCTATGCCAACGCCGACGTAGATTGAGCTTCCCGCCGTTGGCGTGGACTTGCAGTTGAGCTGGGGCACGACAATATCGGCGCTCACCGCACCCGGTACCCCGATGTAGTTAGGGAAATTGTAGCCGGCGAAAACGGTGCTCTGAGTGGTGGTTACTGGCGCCGGCGCAGCAAGCGCGGCCCGCGTCGGCGCGTACGTTGCCATTGGTCCCGCCGGGGGCCCGAGCAGGTTCACCTTCACCGGCAGATCGCTCATTTTGTAGCTCCCGTCACCAAGCTGGCCGAAGTTGTTGCCACCCCAGGCGAACACAGTGCCGGCCGATGTCACTGCCAGGCTCTGTAGTTCGCCGACGGCGACGCCGCTCACCTTGGTGCCCGCGGGCAGCTTCACTTTTACCGGCACATCGCTGTTTGCCGTGCCGCCGTCACCGAGCTCGCCGTCCGCGTTGTGGCCCCAGGCGAACACCGCCCCACTCGAGGTAACTGCCAGGCTATGGCCGGGGCCGGCGACGTACTGTCCGACTCCGATCAGCGGGCCGCCGGCGGCGATGGCCTTCACTTTGGTGCCCGCTGGCAGCTTCACCTTTACCGGCATATCGGTCTTTGTCGTGCCACCGTCACCGAGCTCGCCGTCTGCGTTGTAGCCCCAGGCGAAGACGGCGCCGGTCGAGGTCAGCGCCAAGCTGTAGTAGCCCCCGGCGGCGATGGCGGTCACCTTCGTGCCCGCCGGCAACTTCACCTTCACTGGTACATCGGTGTTCACCGTGCCGCCGTCACCGAGCTCGCCGTCTGCATTGAAGCCCCACGCGTAGACCGCGCCGGTCGAAGTCAGCGCCAGGCTATGCAAGGCGCCGGCGGCGACCGCCGTCACCTTCGTTCCAGCTGGCAGGCTCACGTTGACTGGCACACCGCTGGACCCTCCCGTGCTGCCGTTGCCGAGCCCGCCGAAGAGGTCCAAGCCCCAGGCGAGCACCGCGCCGGTCGAAGTCACGGCCAGGCTGTGCCCTCCGCCGGCGGCGATGGCGGTCACCTTCGTGCCTGCGGGCAGGTCCACCCTCACCGGCACGTCGCTGTCCGTCGTGCCCCCGTCACCGAGCTCGCCATCATCGTTCTTGCCGCAGTTGAACACCGCTCCGGTCGAAGTCATCGCCATGCTGTGGGCGAAGCCGCCGGCGATCGCGGTCACCTTGTTCCCGCCGAGCGACGTCACCTTGAGCGGCAGGTCGCTGCTATTTGTGTTCCCATAGCAAAGCTCGCCGGGTGTGTTCCAGCCCCACGCGAACACCGCGCCGTTCGAGGTCAGCGCCAGGCTGTGGTACAAGCCGGCGGCGACCGCGGTTACCTTCACTGCCGAGGAAGCGGACGCTGACCGGGTTGTAGCCCCGGCCGTGCCCGTTAGCAAGAGGGCGGATCCGGGCCCAACGGAAGGCAACAGCGCCACTGCCATTGCCACCCCCATAGCACCGACTGTTGCCCTGCCCATTAGCCTCGTTAGTCCCACAGCGGACCTCCTTTTATCGTGCCGGGCACCGACGCGCCGCACTGTTTGTCTGAGTCGGATCGTTCCAGCGCGCCGTCACACAGACGTCACACCCCACCTCATCAGGTAATACAGGGGTGAGAGCCGGTCAGTACGCCGGCTGTGCCGACGAGGACCGATGAGACCGAAGGCGAACGTGAGCCTGTCCCGGCGAGCTCAACAAGTGACGGCGGACGCGGGATGATGCGCTTGTGGATGCCACCACAGATGGTGCAGCCGACCTAGGCGTCGACCGTTTGCGGGCCAAGCTGCTGGGGCCGTTCTCCGTTTCCCTCGGCGAAAGCGTGGCAGGCCCGTGGAAACGCCCGAGCGCGAGGCGCCTGTGCCAGCTGGTATTGGTCAGCCCCGGCCTCCATATCAGCCGTGAGGCGGCCCAGGAAGCACTGTTCCCTAACCTCGGCCAACCAGCCGCGACGCGAGAGCTCTACAAAGCGCTATCGATGGCCCGGGCGGCACTATCCTCTCTGCGCCCCGGGAGCCGGCCTGCTGAGAGCCGACCGCACCCACGTCTGGGTCGACCCTGCTCGCCCCCTGGAAGTCGACTTCGTCTTGCAGGCCGAGACTTTACGCCAGGCGCTCCTCACGGAACCGGGCACCGGTCGTGACAATTTGCTGTTGGCCGCGGTGGCGGAGAAAGGCACCCTGCTCGAAGGAGAACCGGTCGCCGAGTGGGCGGTGCGGGCCAGGGAGAAACTCGAGTGGTCTAGACAGGAAGCCCGGCTGGCACTGGCCCGGGACCGGGCCCGGGGGTTCGGGCGTTCGAGCCCCGAAGCGACCTGGGTGATAACGGGAGGGACCGGTTCCTACACGGGCCTTCAAGGGAGCGGCAACGCCGACGCCGATGCCGAGAACACTTTCCCTTGGATACAGCACAACTCCTGGGGCAACGTGTGGTGGACGGGGGGCGCGAACACCGGGGCCAGCAACTGACGTCAAGCGTTGGAGGGTCAGCACCATGAAGCAAGGCCGCCAGCTTGCGGCCTTCCTCACCCCCCGATTTGCAGCACCACTCGGCCCTGGGTGTGCCGCGCGCCGACGTACTCTATGGCTTCGCGGGCTCGGTCGAGGTCGAACTCCGCCTCGATCGGCATCCGCAGCCTCCCGGCGGAGACGAGCCCGGCGACCTCTTGGAGCCGCGTGGAGTCGACTGTCGCACCAAAGGACTGGACCTCGACCCCGTCGGCGGCCGGAGGTGGCTGAGCCCCGAAAGCGATGAAGATGGCGCGGCCGCCCTTACGCACCAGCTTGAGCACCTGGTCGCGCACCTCGTTCCCAGTGCCGTCAAAGAGCAAATCGACCCCCCTCGGGGCGGCGCTGCGTAGTTGCTCGATGAAATCGGGGAGGTGGTAGTCAACGGCGATCTCCGCGCCCAGGTCGCGAACATAACCGTGGTTGCGCGCGCTGGCGACGGCGATAACCCGCGCCCCTGCGTCTCTCGCGATCTGGACCGCGGCGCTACCGACGCCACCAGACGCCGCGGTGACGAGCACCGTTTCACCAGCCTGCACCTTGGCGCGGTCGATGAGACCCTCATATGCAGTGCCGGCGCTGATCACGAGGCCGGCGGCTTCGGGAAAGCCGAGGTTGTCCGGCATCACCGCCGCTTTCTCCACGCTCAAGGCGGCCAGTTCAGCGAAGCCACCGCCGCCCGACCCCCACAAGGAGCCGAACACGCGGTCGCCGGCGCCAAACCCGTGTGCTCCCACCTTGACCGTCCCGGCCACCTCGAAACCGGGGATTCGAGGCAGGGGCGCGTCGCCGCCAGGGATCCCCGTCGGTACGACCTTGCCGACCGTCGAGCTCAGGATGCCGACGTCCCAGATCCCAACGCCGGCGGCGTGTGTTAGTAGGAGAATATGGTCAGCGTCCGGAGCGGGGTCCGGGCGCTCACCGACCTGAACGTTTTGCGGTCCGCCGAAGGCGTCGTAGTACGCGGCTCGCATGTCCACCACCTCCACTACCTGGTCCAGGGCGCCGTCCGTGCCCACGGACGTTGAGCCCATCCTTGTCGGGGATCTCACCGGTCTGCAATGTGACAACGCGAACGAGAAAGGGCATGCATGCGCTAATCGCTCGGAAGGGCTCGAGGTAGGCCAAAGCGGGCCAGAACGCCCCGGTCGCCAAAGCGCGTAATGGCGGAAACACCTTCTCGGGCGACGGTTAACACCAGCATCCCGCTAGCTCGGTGAACACCCGAACCTCGGTCGGGAAGGTAGTAACCGAAGGCAGGCTGATTGTTCGCCCCTGTCGGGACGAGCTTCAGGGCCTTGCCCCAAAAGCCCAGGCTTCGAAGGAATTCGCCAATCGTTCGCGGCCCTCGGAACTCCACGGGCTCGGGGGGCATCGAAAAAACCGAGTCCTCAGTGAGAAGCGCAACGACGGCGTCCAGGTCGCCGCGTTGAAAGGCCTCGACGAAGCGGTCCACGACCTGAGCTTCGACGTCCGAACGGGGGAGGGTCGTACGTTCCGGATCTTTGGTGGGCCGAAAGCCGGCTCGAGCGCGCTGTAAGGCGCTGTTGACCGATGCCGCTGTGCTATCAAGAATGTGGGCAGTCTCCGAAGGCGAGAACCCGAGGACATCTCGCAACACGAGGGCGGAGCGTTGCTGGGTCGGCAGGTGCTGCAGGCCCGCCACGAACGAAAGCGCGATCGACTCCCGGGTCTCGTAGCGGGCCTCGGGCCCGGGTGTCACGTTGTCGATCAAGGCATCGGGGTACGGTTCGAGCCACCAGGGCTCGTCCGATGGCGAGGCTCCGAGGAACTGAGACGTGAAGTCTGCTCCTGTCCCCTGCGGCCGCCGGGAGGTGTCTCTAAGATAGTTCAGGCAACGGTTGGTGGCGATGCGGTAGAGCCATGCTCGTAGCGATCGGCCATCGAACCTTTCGAGGGATTGCCACGCAGCTAAGAGAGCCTCCTGAAGTACGTCTTCAGCGTCTTGGACCGAGCCGAGCATCCGGTAGCAGTGCACATGAAGTTCCCGGCGATAGGGACCGATCAACTCCTCAAAGGCCTTGCCGTCACCTGCCTGGGCCCGGGCGAGCCTCTCCTCGTTCATATCTCACGCCTCCTCTCGGGACGGGCCTTCCCAAGTACGCCAAAGAATTGCACACGAATCAGGAGCCGAGTTCGTCGTCAACCCTACGCCGGGTTGCTACCGAAGCACCTTAGGAAAATCACAGGGGTGCAGCGAGGCCCCTCCGAGTTCTCCACCGCCACCCGCGCCGCCGCCGTGCCCGTCCCGTCACCGAATGGTGATCGCGCCCATATCGATTGCGACTAGCGGCAGCTCTGCCACGAACTCGTGACCCTCCTGCAAGGCGTAACTTCGTCGCGTGGTCGGGATCACGATGCCATCGACGTCGCGGTAGTCGCCGGCATGGAGTTGAGCCGGGCCCCCGCCGAGGATGTCGATCGTGAAGTCATGACGGCGGAGCAGTCCGTCTGGGCCAAAGCAGAAGATCTGTTCGCGCGTGTGGGTTTTGATGTGATCAGGGAAGGTGGCCTTCAGCCGCCGCCAGGTTTCACCGTCGATCTCGATCGGGGACATCTCTTCGGTGGTGAAACCGGGCCAGGTGAAGAGGAACGGTGTGTTCAGATATGTCCACAAGGCCTCTCCGGTGAAATAGGCGAGGTGTAGGTCGTCCCACGGCGTCTCGAGCTGATGTCCCTGGAAAGACCTCTCCGGGTCGTCCCGGGAACCGATGACCCGGGCGTCGCCTCGCTGTACAACGACTCGGCCGGGTTGGAAGACGGTCCGTTTGTCCTGACCGACGAAGTCCATCGTCAGCAACTGGCGATGGGTGTCGACCTCGAAACGAATGTCCTTGAGCGCGTCACCCTTGTCCTTGAGATGCCAAAAGGCTCCGGTGATGGATGCTTCGACAGTGACCGACCTGACCTGCTGCCAGCGGTCCGCACCACCGTGCGCGGCGACAGCCTCCTCGAGTAGCTCGTTCATTTCTCCTCCTGGGCGGTTGGGAATTGTTACAGCTAGACAGTCGAACACCGATCAGGAGCCGAATTCATCGGTCGATCTTCAGAAACGAAGGTGTTACAGCGTTAGGCCCGTCATTTGAACTCCGTCCCGGTCCTCGGACCTGCGGGGTGAGGGGCCGGCGCCCGAAACGGTGCCGTCAGAGTGGCGAGGGTCCCGCTGGCGGGGCGGATAGGCGGAGTTCGTCGGCTTGCAACACCATAGGGCCCCTCAATTCATCGCTGAATTCCCCGGTCGATCGGTGTTTCATCCCTCGTAGAGACCATCCAGCAACTAGAGCAGGAGAAACCTGATGACGTGTTTTCAGTCAGAAGATATAACCGTCGCCCCAAAGCCGTCCGGGTCGACTGTCCCATTCGAAGCGACAAGAGTGCCGGCTTCCGATGGTGGCCCCAGCCAAGGTGAAGTTGGCCGTTGGCGGGCCTTTGCCCTGTTGGTGGTGGCGTTCTTTATGACGGTGGTGGATCTGACGATCGTCAACGTCGCCCTGCCGACGATCGGGGTCAAGCTCCACTTCCCAGAGATTGACCTGCAATGGGTCGTCACTGCCTATGGCCTCACGTTCGGCGGGTTCCTGCTCCTTGGCGGCCGCGCCGCGGATCTGCTGGGTCGCCGGCGTTTGCTGATGATCGGGCTGGCGATCTTCACCGCCGCATCGCTCGCTTGCGGCCTGGCCGCCTCGGACTCGCTCCTCATCGTGATGCGCGCGGCTCAAGGGTTCGGCGCAGCACTCGTCTTACCCTCGGCCCTCTCCATCGTGATGAACATGTTCCCCGAAGGCGCGGAACGCAACAAGGCGCTCGGGATCTGGGGTGCCGTCGGAGCCCTCGGGGCCACCGTAGGCGTGATGGCCGGCGGCCTCCTCACTCGCTACGCCGGGTGGGAGTACATCTTTTATCTGAACGTCCCTGTCGGGGCCCTCGCGCTCGGCCTGGCACCGAGGGTGGTGCCCGAGAGCCGGCTCCGCACCGGCTCCCGTCGTTTCGACGCACTCGGAGCGACCTCTATCACCGGCGCTCTTGTCCTCTTTGTCTACGCGATCTCACAGGCGCCCCAGGTCGGCTGGGGGACAGCGCGCACGGTCGCGATGTTGAGCGCGGCTGCGGCACTGGTGGTGACGTTCCTCGTCGTCGAGTCTCGAGCCGAGGCACCGCTCCTTCCCCTGCGGCTGTTCCGCCTGAGCACCGTGGCCGGGTCCAACGCCGTTGGCTTCCTCCTGGGGGCGAGTTTCTTTGCCTTCATCTTCGTGGGCACGTTGTACATGCAACAGGTGCTCGGCTACTCGGCTTTGAAGACGGGGTTCGCCTGGCTGGCGGCTTCGCTCACCTCGCTGACCTTTGCGGGCCTGTCCCAAACGCTGGTCACCAAGACCTCGGCGAAGGCTGTCATGGCCATCGGTATGGCACTGATCGGAACAGGGATCTTGTGGGCGACGCAGGTCCCGAGCGATGGGAACTTCTGGCACAACCTGGCGGGGCCGTTCTTTGTCGGCGGTGCCGGCACGGCGTTCGCCTTCATCCCCGTCTCGATCGGGGCGCTTGCCGGTGTCACAGAGCGAGATGGCGGTGTCGCCTCTGGGCTACTGAACACATCTCAGCAGCTCGGCGGTGCGATCGGCGTGGCCATTGCTTCGACCGTTGCGGCCTCCCGCTTCCATCTCCTGGTCCACCATGGTTATGGGACGGCTTCGGCTCTCACCGGGGGTTTCCAGTGGGCGCTGTGGGTCTGCGGGGTTACGGGCCTGGCCGCTGTCCCGGTCACCCTTGTACTGGTCCGGCGGGCCGAGATGTCGAAGGCAATCGCGCAGAGTCGCGACGCCTCGGTTCCCACAGTCGCCTAGTCATCACAATCGCATCGTCACTCCCAAGAGAAGGTCCGGATAAAAAGGAAAATTCAATGACTACTCGTGAACTCTCAGGAACTACGGCCGTCGTCACAGGAACCAGTCGGGGGTTCGGGCGAGCAATGGCCGTTTCTCTCGCATCGCATGGAGCGCATGTCGTCGGCGTGGCTCGTAACGAAGATCTGTTGAACGAGTTGAAAGACGAGCTGGGCTCCAGTTTCACTCCGGAGGTGGCCGACATTCGGGATCCCGGGTTGCCGCAACGGCTTCTGTCGACGTACTCGCCTCAGACACTTGTGCTCAACGCGGGCGCCACTCCAATGACCGTTCCGCTGGATCAGCAGACGTGGGAGAGTTTCAGTGAGAACTGGGACCACGACGTTCGCCACGTCTTCCAATTCCTCCGCGAGACGCTGCTCAACCCGCTTGAGCCGGGGTCAGTTGTCGTGAGCCTCTCGAGCGGCGCCGCCCTTCGTGGGTCACCCCTGAGCGGTGGCTATGCCGGCGCCAAAGCCACCATCAGGTTCATCAGCGCTTACGCCTCCGCCGAGGCCAAATCGCGGTCCTTGGAGTTGAGGTTCACCGCCATCCTGCCCCAGCTCACTCCGGCCACCAAACTCGGTGCGGCGGGAGTGGCGGCGTATGCCGAACGCGCAG
This sequence comes from Acidimicrobiales bacterium, assembly GCA_030039575.1. GTDB lineage: Bacteria > Actinomycetota > Acidimicrobiia > Acidimicrobiales > Palsa-688 > Fen-671. The sequence continues at coordinate 16,150 of JASHVH010000376.1, forward strand.
GCCTCCCCGCCGCAGAGTTCGTCGACCAACTCGGTGGGGCCCTCACCCCGGAGTTCGTGGCCGAGACCGTCGCCGGCGTCGTGACCGACAACGGTTACTCAGCGGACGCGTACTTGCTGACAGCGACCGAACTTCGGCCCCTGTGAGTTAACTATTCGTTCACGGCCCCGAGGCGCCCTGTACGACGTCCAACTGGCCGGTGCCGGCCACGGGGACGGCGGCCGTCCCCCCGTAACCGTCCCGGGCCAGCTCTGCCCGGGCCTTGAACGGGTAGGCGTCGCCCCCGTAGGTGACGAACACCCCGGGCCGGCCCACGGTGCTGAGCAGTACCCCGCTGGCCACCGGCGCCGATAGCTGGGCGGCGCCCACGGTGGCCTTCAGTACCCGGGCGGGGTCGGCCTTTTGCACCTTGGAAAGGGCGGCCGGGGTGGGGACCCCGAAGGCCCTGCCCCCGGCCCACACGTAGTAGGTGCCCCTAGAGTCGACCACCGCCCCGTCGGCGGCGGTGGACAAGGCGGTGAGCCCGGCCGCCCCGGCGCTGTCGGCCGAGGCCCGCAGGCCCCCGAGGCCGCTCACGCTCACCACCAGGGCGGGGTCGAAGCCGCCCGAGACGAACTGGGCCGGGCCGGCGAAGCCGTACAGCTCACCGTCGTCAGCAACGACGTAGACCTCGGCCGCCCCGGTGACGGCCCGGGTGCTGAGCAGCGTCCCCGGCCGGGGCACCACCGCGGTGGGGGCGGCCGTGCCGGCGGGGGCGGTGACCACCCGGGCGTGGTCCACCTCCTGCAGCGCCCGCAGGGCGGCCCCCGGGGCGGCGAAGGCCCGCCCCCCGGCCAGCACGTAGGCCCGGCCCCCGAACCGCACCAGGGCGCCGTCGGGGTAGGAGACGGCGGCGGTGGGCACGCCGGGGTCGGCCACCACCTGGTCGAGGGGGGCCGAGGCCGAGGCGCCGTAGGCGTCGTAGCCCGAGAAGGAGGCGGCCACGCTACGGGTGCCGGGGGAAGTGTAGGAGAGCGAGCAGGTGGCCCGGCCGGTGCGGGGGTCGACCGGCACCGAGCTACAGGCCGAGGGGACGGCCCCGTCGACGGTGAAGCTGACCGTGCCCCCCGGGGGCACCGGGCTGACCGAGGCGGTGTAGGTGACCTTGGTGCCCACGGCGGCCGGGTCAGCCGAGGCGCGCAGCACCGTGGTGGTGGCCACCGTGCTCGGGCCGGGCCCGGGCGGGGCCGTGGTGGTCGTAGTCGTGGTGGTGGCCGGGGCCTCCGGGGTGGCGTCCACCTCGGAGGACGGCGCCGAGGCCCCCCCGCCGCCCAGCGCCTCCACCGTGAAGTAGTACTGCGTGCCGTTGGTGAGCTGGCTAACCGTGCAGCTGGTGGCGCTGAGGCCGGCGGTGCAGGCCGGTGTGGCCGAGTAGTCCTCGCCCCCCGGGCTGGTGGCAGCGAACGCCACATAGGAGGTGGCCCCGCTCACCGCGCCCCACGACAGGCCCACCTGGGCGTTGCCGGCGGTGGCCGACACCCCCGGGGGGGCCGACGGGGCGGGCGGCTCGGGGGTGGCGCTCACCTCCCCCGAGGGGGCCGACGCCCCCCCGCCGTCCAGCGCCTCGACGGTGAAGTAGTACTCGGTGCCGTTAGTGAGCTGGCCGACCGTGCAGCTGGTGGCGCTGAGGCCGGCGGTGCACGCCGGTGCCCCCGAGTAGTCCTCGCCCCCCGGGC
>JASHVH010000377.1 GCA_030039575.1 Acidimicrobiales bacterium
AGGTTGGCCGAGGGGCGTTACACAAGCGGAGAAATAGACGTGGCGGTGTGGCGCGATGACGTCGAATCCGATTTTCTCGAGTGGCGTCGGTCGCTCCTCGAACGCGGCGAGGAAAGCCGGTAAGGCGTGGCCGCCACCAGGTCATCAGCGCTCAGGCTCAGCCGCGGCTCTGTTAGCAACTCCTGCAGGCAACGGGCGACCGGCGTCTTGCCCGGGCTGGGCCCACCGTTGAGCATAATGATGTCGGTGCTCATGAGGGCGCGGTTATTTCAGGCTCCCGGCCGTGATCCCGGTGACGATCCAACGGTTCAGGAAGAAAACGATGACGGCCGGGATGGCGACGGCCACAATCGCGGCGGCGTTGATGATCGTGTACGGCACGTTCCGGCTGTCGATGGCGGCCAGGAGGACGGTGAGCGGCTCCGTGGAACTACTGCTGCTAAGCACGAGCGGGAAAATAAATTGCCCCCACCCGAACAGGAACGTCACTATGGCCGTCGCCACTATGCCGGGACGCGCCGTCGGCACCACCACCCGGCGAAAAGCTTGAAGGGTGGTGGCCCCGTCGATCCGGGCGGCCTCTTCGATGCTGGCCGGGAGGGCCATGAAAACGTTGTACATGATCCAGAGGGCGAGGGGCAGGAAGCCGGACGTGTATACGAGGATTATGCCGAGGTAGGTATTGACCAGGTGCAGATCGCTCATGATCCGGTAAAGCGGGATCAATGTGGCGTACACGGGAAGGGTCAGCGTAGCGATAACTACGTAAAAGATCGCCCCCTTCAGCCGAAAACGTAAGCGGGCAAAGGCGTAGGCACCGACAACGGCGATGGCGAGGGTGAGCAATGTCGCCCCCGTCGTCTCGACCACAATGTTGACAAGTGCTCGGGCGATGCCACCGGCGGCGTCAGCGCTCTCGGGACCAGCCCCGAACAGTGCCTGGTAACTGGCCCAGATCGGATGGGTCACGATTAATTGGGCAGGTGCTTGCTGGGCGGCAGCGTTCGTCGACAGGCTGGTCTTGAGCGCCCAGTAAACGGGGAAGAGCGACCACAGGACTACCAGCGCCAAGGCCACCACGCGGCCCGACCCCCTCAATCGCCGTTTCATTAATACTCCACCTTTCGGTACAGCACTTTTACGATGAGGACGGCGGCCAAGACGGTGACCACCGTCGCCAGCAGGGAGAGCGCATAGCCCTGGCCGAAGTTCAAGTCCTGAAAAGTAATGAAGTAGGTCGTGCTCATCAGCGACGACCCGGTCGTCGCGCTGGCGTTCAAAACATAGACCTGGTCGAAGATGTTCAGGGATATGACGAGCGCCTGCACAGTAGCGATAGCGAGCGCCGGCCTGATAAGGGGGAGGGTTATGCTCCTTACCACGCGATGCCATGACGCACCGTCGACGCTGGCCCCTTCGTAAAGCTCGTCCGGGATCGATTGCAACCCGGCCAGCACGATGAGGGCCGCCAGCGGTGTGATCTGCCAGACCTGCACCAGGGATATCAGCAGGATCGTCTCGACCCGGTGGGTCCCGATGAACAGTTGGTACTGACCGATCAGGTGCAGGCTCTTGAGCACGGAGTTCAGCACCCCCACTGTGGGGTTGTAGATCCACGACCAGATAACGCCTTCCACCACTCCCGGGAGCGCCCAGGGCAGGATCACTATGGCCAGGATGATCCCCCGGCCCCGAAATGGCCTCTGCAGGAGAAGGCCGATCCCTGTGCCTAGTGAAACCGTCAGTACCACGCCGAACAGGGCGTACCAGCCCGTGTTCTCGAAACTGGTCCGGACCTGGCTGTTGCTGAAGATGCCGGCGAAGTTGCCGAAGCCGACGAAGCGGTTCGGGGGTGTGAGGGGGTCGGAATGGAAGAACGCCTCGATGATGGTGAGGACGGTGGGGTAGATAGCCAGCGCGGCGATGAACACCACCAGGGGCGCGATCATCAGGTAGGGTAAGGCCCCGTCCCGCCCCGGCCGGGTTTGCTTCCCGCCCGGCAACCACCGGCTGCGGGTCTTCGCCGCTGGCCGGCGGTCTTCGTTGTACAGGTAGCGGCCCGAGGGCGCGGCACGGTGCTGGTCTACGTCGTCACCGGCCGCGCGCTCGGCCAATTTCAGCCTCCGAGTGAGGCAACCTGTGAGGCGATGGCGCTAATGGCGCTCGCCACTGATTCCTGACCAGCCGCGGCGCTGTGGAGGTTGGTATAGACGGCGTTGCTAAAGGCCGGGTACCACGGCGGGGCGCCAGCCGGGAAAATAGCCCGCGAGTGGTGCTCGGCGAGGGTGGCGAGCTCAGAAGCACCCGGGACCTTTCCGGACTTGACTAGGGCATTTAGCCCGGCGACGTTCGCCGGCAGCGGGAAGCCGCTTATCACCTGTGAAGGCCCATCGGCTCCGGCGAAGGCAGCCTGGTTAGCCGGTTCGTCGTACCACTTGATGAAAGTCACGGCCGCGCTTACGTTTTTGGCTTCAGCCGGGATCCCGATACCGTCGGGGTTGGCCAAGTTGGGCGCCGGGCCGTTCGCGCCGGGCGTCGGGATGTAACTGACGTCCCCGACTACCGTCGAACTGCTTGGCACGTCGTAAACCGTGCCGACATCGCCCGAGTAATCAGAGAAAACGCTGGCAGTCAGGTTGTGGGCCATGTCGTCGTCGAACCCCTGGTAATCCTCGAGGTCAAGGTTCCCCTTAGGGATGAGCCCGCTCTTGTACGCCGACACGATCCACTCCATGGCCTTGTAGCCGGCTGAGTTCGGGGAAGTGAACTCGGGCTTGTAAGTTGAGCTCAACACCTGGCCACCGAACGCGGCGGTCAGCTCGTACCAATACGTGGACAGGCCCTCGGCCGCAGCCAGCGGGACGTCCAGCGGGTGCTGGACGACGCCGGCCGTCTTGATCTTGTTGAGGTCCGTGCTGTACTGAGCGAGCGTGGTGGGCATCGTCTTGATCCCGGCCTTGGTGAAGTCCTTGGTGTTCACGGTGGTGACCAGGAGCGAGACGTCGCTCGGCATGCCGAGCAGTTCGCCGTTGCGGACGAACGAAGCTAGCTGCGGGTACTGAGAATAGAGCGAGGACGGGTTGAAGTACTTGTTGAGCGGCGTGAACCACTTCGTCTGGTAGTACTCCCCCACCTTGGACCAGTCCACGTCGGCGACGTCGGCGAAGTAGGTGTGGGCCTCGGCGGCGGCGACGATCTTTGTCTGCAGGTTGTCCCACTGGATATAGGAATAATTCACCTTGATCCCGGTTTTGGCGGTGAACTCGTCCAGCAGGCTCTTGGGGGGCGCCGGGTAGGCGATAGCGACATTTATGGTCACGTCGCTTTTCGCGCTCGGCGTCCTGGTGCTTTGGGCCGATACGGTGGCGGTGCCGCAGACTGAGAGCGCCATGGCGCTCGCCAGCGTGACGGCCGCCACCCCTCCGGCCTTCTTCGTTCTCCTCATTGGCGTTTTCCCCTCTCGAGTGTGTCTCGTTGCTTTTTTCACCGTAGGGTGATGTGTGCCCGGCCGTTCGCCGCAGCACGCAGGTTGGCTGACGTCAGGCCGCTTGGTCGGCCCGAGGCTGTCGGCACCCACCGTGGCGATCTTCGCTGCACTTTTCCGAGCATCTTCGTCGCTAACGGCTGCTCACTTTAGTATGATTGGAGGCCTCTAGCAACGCGTTCGAGCAAGATCGAGCAGCCAGGAATCGTCCGCTCTGAGCACACGACGGACCGCCGGCAGCGTTTGGTGACCGCGTCGCTTGGTCCGGCTTATGCCGTCACCACCCGCACGCCGCGTTCCTTGAACATCGCGAGTGTCGCCTCGTCTGCGCCCGAGTCCGTGATCAGGGTGGTCACGCGGTCGATAGGGCAGATCCGGGCGAAGGCGACCACGCCTAGCTTTGAACTGTCCGCCACCACCACCGTGTGCTTGGCCCGGCTGACCATGAGCTGGTTGATACTGGCCTCCCCTTCGTGTTGGGCGGTCGCCCCCACAGAAGGGTCGATGCCGTTCACTCCTATGATGGCGAAATCTAGCGAGATCTCGCCCAGCAGTGGTGTCGCCAGCGGCCCGATCAGCTCGTAGGACTGTGGCCGGATCACCCCGCCCGTCACTACGACCTTAACGCGAGGCCGGACGACAAGTTCATTGGCGATGTTCAGGGCATTGGTCACGACCGTTACGGAAGGGTCGTTGGGGGGACCATGAAGATCGGCTCGGGTGGCAATGGCCCGGGCCACCTCGGTCGTGGTGGTCCCGCCGTTGAGGCAGACCGTTGTCCCGGGCTGGACCATGGCCGCCGCCGCCGCGGCGATCCGTTGTTTCTCCGAGGTGTGGCGCGCCGTCTTGTACCGCAACGGGAGGTCGTACGAAACGTTGCTGGCCACCGCCCCGCCTCTGGCCCGGGCCAATATCTGTTGCTGAGCCAGTTGGTCGAGGTCTCTCCTGATCGTGGAGGCGGAGACGCCAAACCTTTTGGCGGCATCCTCGACGCTCAGCCGGCCTTCTGCCGACAGCAGGTCGATCAGGCCGTTCCAACGCTCATATCGCGGCACCGCAGCTCCTCAACGTTTCACGCTGTGTGCCGCACGCAGGTCCGATAAACAGAGATAAGCATATCTCGTTCGGCTGCCCGCAGACTGGAGGGGCCTGCGGGTTCATGTACACTTTGACTATGGTACACGCAAGTTCATGCATCATTCTTCACGCTGCACGAGCAGACAACGCACCTGGTCCGGAGTTGTAGCCATGACGTACGTAGAGGACGAGATCGCCAGCCAGCCGCGTTGCTGGGCGGCCGCCGCCGGGCTGGCACCAAAGAGCAATGCGTTGCTGCCGCGCCGGGGAGAGCGCGTCGCCGCGGTCGGCTGCGGCACCTCCTACAACATGGCGTTGGCTTATGCCCGATTGCGCGAGGGCTCCGGTGCCGGTTTCACCGACGCGATGCCGGCGTCCGAGCTGCATGATCACCGTGAGTACGACCGCTTTCTGTTCCTGTCGCGTTCGGGCACGACCACTGAAGTCCTGGAGGCCTTGGACCGCGTCCCACCCGGTACACCGACCACGGCCATCACGGCAGATGCGAGTTCGCCGTTGGCTACCAGCGCCGGAGCCACGGTGGTGCTCGATTTCGCCGCCGAGCAGTCAATTGTGCAGACGCGGTTTGCCACCAGCTTGCTGGTCCTTTTGCGGGCCCACCTCGGAGCCGATGTCGGCCCTCTCATCGACGACGCCCACCGCGCCATTGACGCCGCTCTCCCCCCTGGTGCGTTGGCCTCCCAGCGGTTCACTTTCCTCGGCCGCGACTGGAGCGTCGGGCTGGCGTACGAGGCCGCCCTCAAACTCAGGGAAAGCGCTCAGGCCGCGACCGAGGCCTACCCGGCCATGGAGTTCCGTCACGGCCCCATAAGCGTCATCGACGCCGCCTCCGTCGTCTGGTCCCTCGGCCCCGCGCCGCTGAACCTGGCCGATGATTTGGCGCCCACCGGCGCTCTTTTCGTGGTGGCCGAAGTGGACCCTCTGGCCGAACTGATCAGGGCCCAACGTCTGGCGGTCGAATTGGCGACAGCCCGCCACCTCGACCCCGACCACCCGCGCCACCTGGCCTTCTCGGTTATCCTCGGTTCCGGGCGTTAGGGCTCGCCCGTTTCCCGTCGCACTGTAGAGAGCCGCACTGTAAAGGGCCGCACTGTAAAGGGTGTCAATTTGGCCAAGATCGTGACCCTGGGTGAAGTGCTGGTCGAGGTCATGGCCGTCCAGCCGGGCCACGGGTTCCGGACCGCCCTCGACCTGGTCGGGCCGTTCCCAAGCGGCGCGCCGGCAATTTTCATCGACGAAGTGGCCAAGCTCGGGGCACCCTGCGGCATGATCGGTTCCGTCGGGGACGACGATTTTGGTTGGCTGAACATCGCGCGGCTCGGAGGTGACGGGGTGGACACGAGCGCCATCCAGGTGCACCCCGGCAATGTGACCGCCACTGCTTTTGTGCGTTACCGGGAAAATGGCCAGCGCGATTTCATCTTCAGCCTGAAAGACAGTGCCGCCGCCAAACTGGCGTTGACGCCTCAGGCCTTAGCGATGTTGAACGTTTGCGACCACATCCACGTGTCCGGTTCCTCGCTCTTTTCTCCCCATTTGGTCGAAGTGGCGGGCGAGGCGATCGCGTTGGTAAAAGCCCGGGGGGGCTTGGTGTCTTTCGACCCGAACGTCCGCGGCGGAGTTGAGCCCGGCTCCTCGGCCCACTCGGCCCTACGGGCCATTTTGCGGTCGTGCGACATGTTCCTGCCCAGCGGGCCCGAGCTTACGGTGTTGACCGATGCCGGCAACGAGGACGATGCCATCAGGGAGATCCTGGCCATGGGCGTCCCGAGCATTGTCGTCAAGCGGGGAAAGCAGGGCGCCAGCTACCACGACACAGACCACGAGGTCTGGGTGCAGGGTTACGCCGTCGAGGAATTAGACCCGACAGGTGCGGGCGACAGTTTCGACGCCGCTTATGTCACGTGCCGCCTGCAGGGCCGGGGCATTGAAGAGAGCCTCGACTACGCCAACGCGGCAGGTGCCCTGGCGGTAGCCACCAGGGGCCCCATGGAGGGCACTGCCACCTTTGCCCAACTCGAGGAACTGCGCGCCGGATCTCCGAGGGTGCGCGAGCGAAGGCTCAATGCCCTGTTCACTGCCACTTGGGCCCAGCTCGGCCCACAAGATTTGGTGCCGGCTCCGGGGGTCACCTCGGTGTGCTCCGGGCACCCCGCGGTGGTCGAAGCGGCGATGTTGCAAGCGGCCGCGGACGACGCGCCGGTGCTCATCGAAGCCACCTGTAACCAGGTGAACCACCAGGGCGGTTATACCGGCCTTACCCCGGCCGCTTTCCGTGACATGGTGCACGAAATCGCCCAGCGGCTGAGTTTCCCGCCGGAGCGCATCCTCCTGGGCGGCGACCACCTCGGGCCGTCCCCATGGCGACGCTTACCCGCAGAACAAGCCATGGCCGAGGCCGAGGCGATGGTGGCCGCGTACGTTGCTGCTGGTTATAAAAAGGTCCACCTCGACACGAGTATGGGCTGTGAAGGCGAGCCCGAGCACGTGGGGGACACGCTCACCGCCCAACGGGCCGCCCGGCTGGCCCTGGTTGCCGAACGGGCCGCCAACGAGGCCGGTACGACGGTGCACTACGTGATAGGGACCGAGGTGCCGTCTCCTGGCGGTGCCTTGCACGATATTAAGGGCCTCGAGGTAACGCGTCCCGACGCGGTTTTCGCCACCCTTGATGCCCACAGGTCGGCGTTCGACAGGCTCGGGGCGGGGGCGGCGTTCGATCGCGTAATTGCGGTGGTGGCGCAGCCCGGGGTCGAGTTCGATGCGGAAAAGGTAGTGGTTTACGAGCCCGAGCGGGCTGGCGACCTCACCCGCGCTCTGGCTGCCTTACCCGGCCTGGTGTTCGAGGCCCACTCCACTGACTACCAGCCACCCGAGAGCCTGGCCGACCTGGTCC
>JASHVH010000378.1 GCA_030039575.1 Acidimicrobiales bacterium
ACGCCGCCCGCATATACCTGAAGTCGTCGTAGGGAGCGAACTCGATCGTCCGCTCCACGACCCGGCGTAGGGTATCGAGGTCGCCCCGCCGGGCGGCTTCGGTGGCGCACATGTCCAACAAGTCGAGCATCACCTGTCGGGCGTTTTGGCGTGGCCGTTCCGCCCAGTCGTCATAGAGGTCGTCGGGCAGGACGTCCCCCTGGTAACGGGCCATGGCACCTCGGGCGACGGCGGTGGCGAGGGTCAGGTCGTTATGGGCCAAGGCCTGTGCCCGCCGAGCTTCGGTCAAGAACTCGTTGAGGTCCACCTGCACCGCCTCGTTGAGTACGAGCGTTTCCCCTTTTCTTTCGACTACATTGCCGGCGCTCACCCTCAGCCTGCTCAGCACGGTGCGTAAGCGGTTGCGTCCGGCTGCCCGCCCCACTTCTGGCCACAGCACCTCGATCACCTGTTCAGCGTGCGCCCTGGCGTTCAGAGCCACGTACTTCAGTAGTTGGGCCTCCATGCTCGGGTTGAGGGTGACGGGCCGGCCCGCCTCGGCCAGGGAGAAGCGACCGAGCACGCATAGCGACAAGGGCAATGTGGCCGCCTGCAGGGCCAGCGCCGCCGGTTGGCCGGTCGCCGCCGCCAACGCCATCAGTTGCTCACTCACGGGCCGTTCGCAGATCATCGGCAATTGCGGCTCTCCCATACGGGCGACTTCTTCGAACGAACGGGCCGCCAAAGCGCCGGCGGCCTCGTGCTCCCCCTTGCGGAAGGCGGCGTAAGCCCCCAGCAAGGTCGCCCTCCATTGCTCTCGGGGGGCGATGGCCAGTTGAGACGCGGCCAGGAGCATCTCTTGGGCCAGGGCGGGATCGCCGTGCCGGGCCTCCAGTACCGAGGCGGCGAACGTGATCTGGGGCCCGGAGTTCTTCGGGTCGGCCTGGGCTCGGGCCAGGTACTCCCAGGCCAACTCGGTGTGGCCGACGCGGCTCAGGCAATCCGCCGCCTCCGAGAGGAAGCTCGCCGATGCCTGAGACCACCAGTTCTCGGTCCGGTGCTGCTCGGCGCTCCGGATATGGCGCAGCGTGGCTTCGGGGTCCCCGTTGTAGGAGGCCAAAATGGCCAGGCGATGATGACCGTAGGCCCGCAGCAAATCGTCGTCGAACCTCTCGGCCACACGGAACACTTCGTCCACGTTGGCCGCGCACTCCTCGCTGAGGCCCAAGTTGGCAGCCACCCGTGCTCTGAAGCACAAGGCGTACGCCGCCCTCCGGGGCCGGTCGGCGACGAGGGCCACTGCCTCGTCAAGCTCGGCCAGAGCGGCAGCGGCCCGGCCGTTCTCGAAGTCGACCGTCATAGCTTTGTCAATGAGCACCGGCGAAATGGCTGAACGCATCCCAAGTGCCCGGTAAAGCTCGATCGCCCGCCGGAAATATTCCTCGATCTCGGACATGTCAGAGTCGCGGCGCGAGCCACCTGGAAGGCGGGAACGCAGCCATATGGCCCGGGCCAAGGCGTAATAGCAGCGCGCCTTGGTGTAACGCTCGTCCGGCCCCGCTGCCGACAACACCCGGCGGCCCAGGGCTATGGCTTGGTCGTAGGCGAAACGGCGGCACAGGTCGTTGACATCTTCCGCCTCGACCGCCCTCACCAACACGGTGTCGTTTGTCTTGGCCGCCAACTGCCTGGCCTGTTCGAGGACGGCCCCGCGCCGGGCGTACTGGTACTCGGCCCCGTGCCCACGGATCACCACCATTAGGACTCGCGGGTTGGCTTCTACCACTTCGGCCGGCAGCATGTCGAAAATCGACTGGAGCTCCAGGCCGTCCATGGCCTCGGTGTCCTCGAGGGCCGTACTGGTGAGGAAAGATGCGGCCTCTTCTGGCCTGCCCGACAGCAGGAGCAATGGCAGGGCGGCGCCCAGCTGTCCCCGCTGACGGTAGTCCATGGCCCCCCGGAGCATCGCGTCGACGTCGGGCGGCGCCAAAGTGCTGAGGTGCTCGCGGACCGGCCCGGGCAGGTCCCACCAAGTCGCCCTTCCGGGCGTGAAGGGGACCCCGGCGCGCACAGCTGCTTCGAAAAACCCCGCTTGGCCGGCGACCACGTCCACCACGTGGCTGTCGAGCAACGGCAAGCGGGCGACCTGCGCCAGCCGCGGCCAAGCGCCGGGCCCCAGGCCGGCGAGGGCCTCTTCCAGGATGGTGGCCACGGCCCCGGCCGGGTCGCCCGCCTCCAGCGCCGAGGCGGCGATCTCCTCGGCCGCCTCCCCCGTGCGTGCCGCCCGCGCCAGGGCCAGCACCGTGGCTGCGGTCCAGCCGCCTGTGGAGGCGACGAGGGACTTGGCCGCCTCGGGTGCGATGCTGAGACTAAAACCGGAACGGCTCAGCTCTGCCGTCTCCTGCCAGTCGAGGGCGAGGTCGGAGGCACTCAAGTGGAAGTAATCGGCTCTACGCAGCCGCTCGGCCCCTTGGGGCAGCTTGCGGGCCAGCACGACCAGCCGTTGGTCGTCCGCGACGTGAGACGCGATCCGTTCCAGCAGGGCGGCCGCGTCCGGGGCCGCGTGCTGGGCCTCATCGACGACCAGGGCGCACCGCTCGCCGGCGAGGACGCCGAGCAAGGCATCGACCGCCCCCGTGGCATCTGCCCCTGCCGCCACCGCGGCGGCGGCGGCGTCGGAGAAACCGGCCTGCAGGACCGCTCCCCGCAACCGGCCCACCAAGAGGTTGGCGTCGGTGCCCGGGCGGTCGAGCTGGACCTCGACGCCGACGGCGCACCACTCAGCCACAAGTTCCGCACCGAGGACGCTCTTGCCGTAGCCGCCCCCAGCCTCGACTACTACGACCTTGTGGCCGGCACAGCGCCCGGTGAGCCGGTGCCGGGGAACGTGGTACGGCGGCAGGCTGTACATCGGGCCTCACCAAAACTATATAGGTGACCTCTTGGGCAGTCAGGGCCAGCTGGACGCCTTGTGACGCTTTCCCCACGCTCAGTGCCACCGTCATGACCACAGTCCGGGGCCTGGTGGCCCCAAGCTCAACAGACATGACGACTTTGCCTCAGGCGGGCGAGGCTGTCTTGAGCCCGAGACGCTTGGCTGCCTCGACCATCCTTGTGTCATAGGAGATGAGATGGCCAAGGTCGGGCCCGAGCTCGTGTGCCGTGGCGAGGTGGATGGCATCGAGGGAGAGCACGTCAGGGGGCTCCAGTAAGCCCGCCGCGTTGAGAACCCGGTCGTTCACCCGGATTAGCTCGACCCGTGCCAGCACAGCCCGGCCCCGCGCGGCGCCCTCGTCGCCTTCGAGCAGCAGAGCGCGAAGTACCTCGGTGCGGGAAAGCGCGCTTGACACCAGGGTCTTGCGTCGTCGCACGTAAGCCCGGAGCGCACGGGACTCAGGCTCCTCGACCGCTAGCTTCACAAGAGCGGACGCGTCCAGGTA
>JASHVH010000379.1 GCA_030039575.1 Acidimicrobiales bacterium
TAGTAGTTGGACTCTGTGCTCAGCGTCTTCCACAGGTCACGAGCGTGGATCACGAGGAGAAGGTCGTCGGCGGCCTGGAGATGGATGTTCCACGTCCGCGGCGGGGCTGGTTGGAAACTGACAGGTCGCATGTCGCGCGGGTTGCGGGCGTCGATCACCGAGAAGCCTCCCGAGAACACGTGGCCCACGTACACGTACCCGCGGTAGTACTGCAGCTGCATCCCGTCGGGCCGTCCCGCCTGGTCACACTCACCGAGCGGGAGAAAGCCGCGGTTGAGCGCCACCCGGGGCTCCACTGTGCGCGTGCTGCTCACCTGGCCTCGACCGTCCCTGCGGCAGCAACGGCGACTTCGTGGTCCTGGTCGGGGCTGCCTCCTCCCGCCCCTACGGCCCCGATCTGGACGCCGTCAGGGCCATGCAACGGGATGCCTCCGGGGACGAACGCCAACGGGCTCGTCACCGACACGTCGATCGTGAACAACGGTGCGCCCGGCTGCACGGCGCCCGCCAAGTCGCGCGTCGGCTGGGCGAAATACAGCGCCGTACGGGCCTTGGAGTGGCTCGTCTCGATCGACGCCAGCGCCGCGCCGTCCATCCGGTGGGCGGCCACCAGGTTGCCACCGGCGTCGATCACCGTGATGGTCGACGGCACCCCCAGTGACGTGGCCTTGTCCACGCCGGCGGTAATGAGGTCTAGCGCTGTGGCGAGGGGCAGGGTTGTGAACGAGATTTTCGGCATGTCAGCCATCGGACCTCCAGTAGTTGTCGTTGTCACGAAGCGGTTCACGGGACGCGCAACGCCGCCGTTTGCAATCGTCTCGGTTGTGGTAAATCATCTCGGTTACGACGCTGGTATATCGACACGGAGTATCGACTATTTCTTGTCCCGGCGCAGCTTCGTTTCCTCGCCGGACGATCTCGGCCGCCAGCTCCGTACCGTGTCGGACGGCAACGCCGATCATGAACGAGGTCATCTTGATGCCGTAAGCGTCGAACAGGGGCATGCCTTCGGGGGCCCGGTACTCGAAGAAGCTGTTCTGGCCGAAGTCGGGACACCCGGGGCATATTGGCTGGGTGATCGAGCCGCTCGCCTCGCTGATGGGTTGCCCGCCGGCCTCAAACTGAACTGACACGCTGACGGCAATCCGCGCCCGCCAGGCCAGAAGGAACAAACAGCTTCAGCCACCAAATCCCCTCTCATCCGGTAGCCGGCATCACGACCGAACCACCAAGACAGAAAACCACGGGCGGGCCTTCGCTTCAAGAGCTGTGCATGAGATCTATAAAATCGATAAGGTTTCCGCATGCCAAGCCTCCGTGGGCTGCAGTGTTTCGTCGCGGTGGCCGAGACCCGAAACGTCACGGCTGCGGCAAAGCGCCTTGGCATCACCCAGCCGGCGCTGTCGCATCAGCTAACTGCGTTGCACGAAGAGGTCGGTCTTGTCCTGTTGGAGCGCACCAGGCAGGGGATGACCCTCACCACCGCAGGCCGAGCGCTGTTGCCTGTTGCCGTGCAAGCCGTCGTCGCCGAAGACCGGTTCGCAACCCAGGCGGGGCGGCTCGCTCGGGCCGAAACAGGCCAGCTGCGCGTCGGTTGCGCCCAGTCGGTCACCACCGGGCTGCTCCCCACCGTGCTGCAACGCTGGCGCTCCCATCGGCCAGAGGTCGACGTGTACCTGACCGAGTACGACAGCGCCGATCGGATCGTCGCTGCGCTCGAACGGAACACGATCGATGTCGGGGTCTGCCCGGCGGCGACGGCCTGGGACGGCGTAACGACCGAGATCGGGTGGGAAGAGATCGTGGTTGCCGTCGCCAAGAATGACCCACTGGCATCACTGCCAGACGTCGATGTCGACCAGCTCAGCAAACGGCCGCTCGTCCTCTACAGCCAGTCGCACGGCCTCACGCCTTGGATCGACACCCTGCTCGCCCGAGCCGAGCGCCGGTCACACGTGGCCGTGAGGACCGGTCACACGTGCGCTGCGCCCGTGCTCGCGGCAAGCGGGATCGGTGCCGCGGTGGTGCCGCTGTCGGCGCTACCAACCAGGTTCGTCGGTTCGGTCAAACCGTTCCGGCCGCGACAGGGCCGTCTCCTCCTGGCCTACACTCAGCTCCGCAACGACCCCCTTGTGGCGGCCTTCGTGGCCGAACTTGTCGCCGTCGGCGTGCCTAAGTTGCCTACCTCCAATTCGTCCTGAACCGCAGCATGCGGTATTTCAGCTGGGCGACGTCCGTGTTAAAGGGCGAACACCTATAGCAAGGAGTCGCACGCTTCCTGCGGCCAAGGATCTCGCTCAGTCACAGGTGCCGCCTACCCCTGGCCACCGTGGACGACTTCCAAGAGCCTGTCAGCGTCAAGCGTTCGCTGCTTCAAATGGGTAGACGACGAGTTCGGCAGAGCGACCACCTGCTTCGAGCCGGGAATGCGAACTGCTGGCTACAGGTTGAGCACCAGTGGGATGAGGTTGATGCCTCTGGGCAGCATTCGGCCGAGCTCAGGAAGCGTAGCCCACTTCTCCGAGGGTCTCTGGTCAGTTCTGCCCGCCGGACTGGGCGGCTAGCGCTCCGGCCGGAGGGGGTGCCCAGGGTCATCGTCCGACCCGGCTGCCACTGGGACATGGAGCGCGGCGAGCTGGGGAGGGTGCGGCGGGCACCGCAGCGGCCAGTGGTATGGCTCGGGTCGGGCACGGAGGTACCCGCTTGAGTATCAGCACTGGACGGCCATCCCTCCTAAGGAAGGTGCGCCGTTCGTGCTTCCGTAGGGGGAGGGAGAATGGTCGACGCTTGTCGTAGCCGGGCACGGGGTCCGAATCGGTTGAACCGTAGCGATCAGCGCGTTCCTGATCGGGGCCGGGTTGGTCAGTTTGTCCATCCCAGCGTCGAGCGCACAAGGCTATCCCGTCTCGGGGCCATGGGTTGGTAGCTATTTATGCGCGCAGGGCCAAACGGGTCTTCGACTGACAATTCAGAACCCGCAGGGGAACCTCCTCACTGCCACTTTTGACTTTTATCCTTTAGCGAGCAACGCGGCAGCAGCCTCGGGAAGCTTCATAATGACGGGCAACTACGAGGGCAATCGCGTTATATTGGAACAGGCTCACTGGATAAATCAGCCGCTAGGCTACGTAATGGTGAGCTTGGAAGGCCAAATCAGTGGTACAAATCTTAGCGGCTCAATTTTCGGTCCTGGCTGCGCCACATTCTCTGTAAGCAGAGCCACTCCCGCTCGCGTTGCAATCGTTGCCCGCGGCTTCAGTCAAAAGATGATTGGCTCGGCTACCGACATCTCTTTTGGGGTCGAGTTGAGGAACGAGTCCCTCGTCATGGACGCGTTCGGCATCTCCATCACCGCAAATTTTGTCGACAAGTACAGCCGTTCAGTGGCTACCGAAAGCCACAGCCTGACTGTCATACCCGCTGGCAAGGTGTTCTACTACGGGGGCTACATTCAGTCGAACGTCTCTTTGACGGTGGCGACCATGCACCTTGAAGTGAAAACGACCGCGACACAACCGAAGGGGCTCGTGTTACCATCCGTCAGTGACGTGCGAGTAACAAGTGGAGGTTTGGAACCGGGCGTGAAAGGGCAGCTCACGAACCCCTATCGCAAGTCACTTCCCTCGGATGCCTCCATTTACGCGGTCTTCTTGAACGCGAGCGGCAAAATCGTGGGTGGCGGGCAGGTCTTCGCCGAAGCACAGGTTGAACCGGGCGCAACCGTCTCGTTCGGTTTCTCGGAATACCCGCCGCCTGAGATCGCGAGTGCAGAAATGTCGGTCGACCCGTGCGACTGGGTATCTGCATCCGTGGAGGGACAGGAGTGCCCTCTGAGGCTTCCGCCAGTGGAGATAAGCCAGGTACCGGGTTATTGAGTGACCTTGCCCTGGAAGAGCAAAAGCACCAGTCAAACGGTCGTGGCCGTGCAGCTTGAGGTACCTCGTCCTCACATGTCATGTCCTGGTCAAACCGGTTCAGGTCGGGCGGACGGTCATCTGCAGTTGGGAAGCGTCTGGGGCAGGTCGGTGATCGTAGACTGGGCGGTGAGCGCTCCCTGGTCGTCCTCATAGACGACGGTCAAAGTCAGGTGGTCAGCGTGGATTTCCTTAGCACCCTCGGCGAAATCGGCCATCGCCTGGAGCCAGCCTCGGCGGTCCGGTCCCGGCGGCGGGTGGGCTTCTCCATAGCGAGCAAGGGCTACAAGACCGTTGTAGAGGTCGTTGATGATCGGCTGGCTAGGGCTGGTAGCCCTAGCGATCACGGCACATAAGTGGGACTTGTTTTGATGGAACCAGCCATTTAGGGTCTCGGCCGACGCGGGGGCGGCGATGAGCGTGGAGGGTTGTTACAAGGGCGGCGATGAGCGCGTGGTTTGTTACTAGGGCGGCGACGGCCGTCAGGAATTTGCGTGTGTTCGTGCGTCTCCTTACTTGGATCGGCCGAGGATACCCCCGGCTCGGTGATCGCCTATCGTAAGCGCACGACCTCGATGACTGGAAGGTTCACGGGAGTCACTTCTCCCCTGAGCCAGCCCCGATGGCGCTGAGACGTTGAGCGGTCAGCTCTCTGTCGTGGTACGATCCTGTCACGCATCCTGAGCCGGTTGTCGCGATCGGCTGGATACAGGTCGGTGACAAATGTCACGGGTCCGTGACAATTGGCACATGGTCGATTCGTGAGAACAGCACTCGGCCCAGTACAGCAAGCGGGACCCGCTTCGATACCGGTTCTCTCGGCAGTTCTGCCCACCCAATTAGCCGCTGGTGCCGCCCACTGGTGCCTACCGGGCGCGGTCGGTACCAACTAGCTACGATCGGGTCCATGTTCGATCGCGTCGGCGCGGGTGAGCATTCGGAGCAACAACCGACTGTCTTGGATGTGTGCCCGAACCGCTGGCACGCTTCGGTCGCTAAAAGGCGCGCCGCGCCAGGTGCCCCGAGCAGCAAGGACCGGAGCATGTGAGGCCGCGCCGCCTGGCCGTTCTCGCCACCCTGACGCTCCTGGCGTCTGCGTCTCTTACCTGGGCTGTCGTTCACAGGCAACGGGCTGCCGAAAGCACGACTCTGACCGTAGGCCGCCAGCTCACCGAGCTAAAAGGCCCCGACACGGTCGCCAAGGATGGGTTCGGCGTCTCGGTCGCAGCTTCGGCCGGAACCGTAGTGGCCGGCGCTCCTGGCCATGCGTCGAGCGCCGGCCGAGCGTACGTGTTCGCCAAGACCACCACCGGCTGGCACCAAGCCGCCGAGCTCAAGGGCTCCGACACCGTCGCCAAAGACTTGTTCGGCATCTCGGTCGCCACTTCGGGCACCACCATCGTGGTAGGCGCGATGGGCCATGCCTCGAATGCCGGCCGAGCGTACGTGTTCACCAAGACCACCACCGGCTGGCACCAAGCCGCCGAGCTCAAGGGCTCGGGTGTCGTCACGGGCGATTGGTTTGGCCGTTCGGTGGCCGTCTCGGGCACCACGATGGTGGCCGGTAGCGGAAGCCGAGCATACGTTTTCACCAAGACGGCCACGGGCTGGCGCCAGGCTGCCGAACTGCCGGGCCCCGGCACTGGCACCGGAGAGGGAATCGAGACGGTCGCCATCTCAGGAAGCACTGTCGTTCTAAGCGATCTC
>JASHVH010000027.1 GCA_030039575.1 Acidimicrobiales bacterium
GGCCGAGCCCCGGCGAGAGCGATCGGTTTACTCACTAGTTGACCAGGTTAGGGCTCATCGACAGTATGTAACGCGATTGGCATCTGGACGCTATTGCGCTCACATCGCATCTAAGGCTAGAGTACCCCAAAGCCAGCAGGAGTGCCAAGGCCCCTTGTGGGCCGACCCCGGATCAGGAGAGCAATGGCCGTACAGACCACGCCGGCCCCCCCGTTGACCACAGGCGTCATGCTGCGGGAATCGTTCGCCGCCCTGACCCGGCGAGAAAAGACACGGGTCATCGCCATGTACGGGACCATCCTGCTCCTGAACGCCATCGGCTTCGGTATCTTTGTCGCCTTCGTGGTGCCGTCCCACTACAAGGGCCTCGGCATGGGGGTGGCCGTGCTGGCCTACACCCTCGGCCTGCGCCACGCCTTTGACGCCGACCACATCTCGGCCATTGACAACACGACTCGCAAAACGATGAACCAGCGCCAGGGGACCGACCAGCCGCGGCCGTTGGCCTACGGGTACTTCTTCTCCCTCGGCCATTCGACGATCGTCATCGCCATCGGCGTCGGCATCATCATCGCCGAAAAGACCGTGTTCAACGCCGTTTCCCACAACAACTCGGGCCTCGAGCAGTTTGGTGGGGTGTTCGGCACGGTGGTATCGGCCAGCTTCTTGTTCTTGATCGGGTTGCTCAACCTGATCGTCTTGGGCGGCATCATCCGGGTGTTCCGCGCCATGCGACACGGGGATTACAACGAGATGGAACTCGAACAGCAGCTGGAGAAGCGGGGCTTTTTCTACCGGTTCTTCGGGCGCTGGATGGGGACCATCAACAAAGAGTGGCAGATGTACCCCGTCGGGGTCGTTTTTGGCATGGGTTTTGACACCGCTACCGAAGTGGCCCTGTTGGCCACCACGGCCTTGTACGCTTCCCGGCACATCCCGTGGTACGCCATTCTCTGCCTGCCCATCTTGTTTACCGCCGGCATGTCCCTGATGGACACCACTGACGGGATGTTCATGAACGTGGCCTACGGGTGGGCTTTTTTCAACCCGGTGCGCAAGGTCTACTACAACCTCACCATCACCGGGCTATCGGTAGCCATTTGCTTCTTTATCGGCGGCATCGAGACGCTCGGGCTATTGCCCCAAGAGATCCCTGGACTAAGCCAGAAGAACGGCTTTTGGGGGTTCGTCTACAACTTCGACATCAACAAGGCCGGTTTCGTCATCGTCGGGATGTTCGTTGTCACCTGGGCGGCGGCGTTGCTCATATGGCGCTACGGCCACGTGGAAGAAAAGTGGTCGGCCCGTCTTCAGGGCGCGGGGGCCCAAGGTTCGCTTGAAGAGGTACAACCAGAGTGACCGGCGTTCCCTTGCCACTCGAGGCCCCCGCGCCTGTTCCAGTAGCGGTCGTCCCACTAGGGCACAACGGCGCTTCCGAACGAGCCCCATCACGGTTACTCACGACAGGCAGAGGTTAATGCAGGAAAACAGTAATACCGCTGCACATGTCATCGTGGTTGGTGTCGACGGGTCGGATCCATCAAAGGACGCGCTCAGGTGGGCGGCCGGGCAGGCGGAACTGACCGGGAACACTCTGGAGGTGGTCATGGTCTGGGACGAATCGACGGAGGCGTTCGCCCAAGCAGAAACAGTCCCGGCTGGCTTGAACCTCGGGCAGTTTAAGCAGCACACCATCGACGACGCGATCCGCCAAGTCCTAGGCAAACACCCAGCGACCAAGGTTACGACAACCATGGCCGAAGGGAAGCCGGAGGCCGCGCTGCTGAATGCCGCCAAGGGCGCCGACATGCTCGTAGTCGGCAGGCGGGGTCACAAAGGCATCGCCGGGAGGCTCCTCGGCTCGGTCAGCCAACACTGTGTAGAGCACGCTGGCTGTCCCGTCGTCGTCGTACACCACGACACCGGGGCGGCTTGACGGCCGCAAGGCTCGACCAGGCGAACCCAGCCATGCTCGCCGCCCAAGCTCGGGCCGACGGTGGTGGACGGAGCGACACCAATGTTCTCGCCCGCGTGCCCCTCAGCGGTCATAGGCCGGGGCCGAGGTCCCGTCCAGGCGTTGGCTGAAGGCGTACGGCGGCCACCGAGGGCGCCGGTCGTACAGGGCGCCGGCCTCGATTGGGCACGCGGCTTTTCTCCGGGTTGACCGCCTCCTGCAGCACGGCTGCGCCGGCGGCCAGCCGGTCAGCGGCGCGCCGGGCAGTGTGGCCCCGTTCGGCGAGGCGCCGCCATCGCGCGTCCTCACGTTCCTGACCGGCAGTGAGCCATTCGACGCCTTGGCGGGCCGCGTAGATGGCGGCTTCGAGACGAGCCACCTCAGGGGCGACGTAAGCCTCCCAGCGCCCTTCGGCATCGGCAAGCCGGACGGCCTCGGCCGCGGCTTCTTTGGCCGCCGTTCGGCGCTGGCGCCAGCGAGGGCCGTGTTCGGCCACCCACCTGGCCTTCGACAAAGCGTCCCGGGTACGGGCCAGGTCGGAGACGGCCCGGCCCGCGTTAGTGATGGAATATGCGCCATCCCCAGCTTTCAGGTCGGACAGGTCCCGTTCGGCTCGACGGAGGGCGGCCCGGGCCTCGCCTAGCTCCCCAGCCCGACCCGGCGGCTTGAGGCCCCTCAAGGCGTCGCTGGCAGCTTGCGCTTGGGCGTGGGCGATGGCGACTAAACGGATCCGGGTGCTTATGGGTAGGGCGGTCCCGAGGTCTCGGATGGCGTCCGCATTCGCCGGCAGGCCGGTGTCCATGGCCCAGGTTGGTGCCCGCCGGGCACACCAGTCCCGGCGCAAGTCTTCGGCGGCCTGGCCGACGTCGTCGGCTACCACCCAAGCATGAGACGACTCCCGCGCCCGGCTCATGGCCACGTAGGCCAGCTCTCGTCCCCCGCCGTCGGCAAACAGGTGAGCCCGGGCAGTGGTGGAACCCTGGGACCGGTGGACGGTCGTCGCGTACCCGAGAGCTAATCGGGCAGCGCTGGTGTCGTCGCCTTCGAGCCGCACCTGGCGGCCGTCATCGGTGCGGAGGACGAGGGAACCGCCGACCAGGTCGACCGCTTGCACCGTGGCCCGCTCAGAAGTGACGAGGCTGCCCCTGGCGTCGGGAGCGAGCGTAACCACTCGGTCGCCAGCCCGGTAACCGGTACCACCCGGGCAGGGGAGCTCCGGGCCGGCCAGGCGTCCCGAGGCCTCCATCCAAGCCCGAGCACGTCGGTTCAGCTCGGTCACGTTGGCCCGCCGCCAGGCGTACAGCCCGGTCTCGTGGCCGAGCGCAATGTCGGCTGCCCAAGCGTCCACCGCCGCCTGCAAAGCTTCGTCCCGAACAGGGACGGCGTGCACCCGGCCCTGCCTCGCGTACCACAAGACCGCGTCGGTGACGTCGCCGTCGCGCAACGATTCGAGGGCCTGGCGCTCGTCCGGGTCGCGCTGGCGACGGTTGTCCCAGAGGTAGTGGACAGCGCCGGGGTGACGCTTCACGAGAGCGGCCAGTGCACCTCCGGGGCCGACCGCCGGCAACTGCAAGTGGTCTCCGGTGGCCACCAACTTCGCCCCGGCCAGCTCTACATAAGCGGTCAGGCGGGCGAGGCGGGCGTCTTCGGTCATCCCCACTTCATCGAGGACTACAACGCTCTTTTCCCTGAGCTCGACGTGCCCATGGTCAAGGCGCCAGACGAGGCTGGCGAGGGTGCGGGACGGGGCGATCCTGGCCTCGCGGCCGAGGTTGCGGGCCGCCTGCCCCGACGTAGCGGTGCCGCTCACTTCGTAGCCGCTTATTTCGAAGGCCTTGGCCGCGGCACGGAGCATCGTGGTCTTGCCGGCGCCGGCCACGCCCACAACTAGTTCGGCGCCGCGCCCCGAGGTACAGATGCCGACGACCGCTCCTCGTTGCTCTCCCGAGAACTCGACGCCAAGATCTTGCTCGGTTATTTCGATCGCTTCCTCCACGGTTCTGAAGGGTGCGGCCGGGCCGTCGGAGCGAGCCAACTGGCGGCCCAGGCTCTCGGCGATGGTGGCCTCCCGGGCGAGGACAGAGGCGAGCGAATGCACACTTTCTCGGGCGCCAACGACGCCGACCAACGGCACGACTTCGGCGTTGGCCAGGGCAGCGTCAGTCAATTTCTCGAGTATTTCCAAGGGTTGGCCAAACAGGTGGGGAGCGAGCGCCACCACCACGTGACGGCGGGAGAAGACTTTCCTCCGGGCCAGCTCTCCGTCCGGCGCCAACAGCTCCGCCAGCAATAAACGGGCGTCTTTAACGCTCAACGGCTCGACTCCTTCCCGCCGGCGACTGGCGGCGTCGAGCGAGGCGGCCAGGCTCTCTGCCGGCCAACCCATCGCAGCAAGTTCCGCTCGCCAACGGCTCACCAGCTCACCCTCGGGCTCGTTGTGTTTGGCCTGGCGCGTGGTGCGGGCGGCCACGCTGCGGGCGCGGTACGAAGTGTCGCCGCGGCGCTCGCACTCGGCCTCGATCTCGGCGGCTCGTTTGGAATGGAGGTCCATAACTTCATCGGGAATCCCGGCGATCTTCCAGTGCCCGAGCTTCCCCGACGGGCCTCGGTCGGGCTCGATGGCGTAGCCCAGTTCGACCGCCACGCGCGCTGCCGCCACGCGGCCGGCCATGGTGGCGGCGTGCAAGTGCTCGCGCCAAAGAGCGGTGTCGGCCCCCTTCCACCCGCCCTTTTCGTCTTTCATTTCCACGACGTTGGCCAGCAGCACATGGTCATGGGGGCAAGGGTCGCCGGCCCTGGAAGTGGCGTGACGGGTGTGGGCATAGATGAGCCCTCCAGTCGGCGCTACTTTGGCCGCTACACCTCGTCTCCCACCCATCTGTTGGGTCACCCGGTCGAGGTAGGCCATGGTCGCGTCGCGTTCGGTGTCCATGACCTGGTGCATGTCTTCGGCCCGGCCGATCACGCCGAGCTCGGCCACGCTCT
>JASHVH010000380.1 GCA_030039575.1 Acidimicrobiales bacterium
TCGTCGGGCTCTTCCCCTACCTGGGGCTGACGGCGGGGCCATTAATGGGGCAGGTCCTGTCGGACCTGGCTCTCGGGCGGGATCCCGGCATCGACCTCATGCCGTTCCGGGCCGACCGCTTCTCGGCTACCTAAGTGTTCGCTATACGCACAGTTGCGCGGTTGACGAACGCAGCCACGCAGCCTAAATTCAGCGGCGACCCCGGGAACGCCGGTGATCAGCCGGGCCGAGCCGCCTGAGCGTGGGCGCGGCACCCGAGGCCGACGACCCGGCACCGGCCGGGACAGGCGATAATAGGGACGCCGCACGCCGACCTCGGAGGAGGTCCGTGATAGGGAGGAACCCAACAACACCAACAAGGAAGGGGTGTTTCAATGAAAGTTCGCAACCGCCCGCTGCTCGGGGGGTCGTCACACAGACCGGCTCTGATCGCCGGTGCTGTCTTGCTATCGAGCACGCTATTGCTGGCCGGCAACACCATAGCCTCGGCCACCAGCGCCCCGAAGACCGCCTCGGGCAGTTCGAAACCGGCGGCCACCATGCCGATGACGACGATGGTGGACGGCGTCAGTATCGCCGAAGACACGGCTCTAGCCGCCACGGTCCCGGCATCGGTCAAAAAGGCCGGGCTGCTGGACATCACGTACAACGACTTCGCGCCAGACGAGTACGTGCGCAACGGCCAGCTCGTGGGGTGGGAAGTGGACCTGGGCCACGCGGTAGCGGCCACGCTCGGCCTGGCGTGGAAGCCGACCTCCTCCGGGTCGTTCGACACGTTCATACCGAGCCTGCAGGACGGCCGGTTCAACACCTCGTTCACCTCGTTCATAGTCACGAGCGCCCGGACCAAGGTCATCGACATCGTGTCCCTCTACAACGTCGGTACCGGCTTCGCGGCGAAAGTAGGCAGCTCCGTCAAGACGGTCAACACCAACGTCGACCTGTGCGGCGACACCGTGGCCGTGATCGTGGCGTCGGCCTTCATCGGCCAATTGAGCGGCCTCGACCCGGCATGTAAGAGCGCCGGCAAACCGACCATAAACGTCCAGACTTACCCGTCTGACGCGGCCGCCGAACTGGCCGTGGCCAGCGGCCGGGCCGATCTCTACGCCACTTCGGTCGACGACATCGGCTGGCTCATCCACCAGACCGGCCACGAGTTCACCCAGGAGCCGCTCAACCTGCAACCGGGCCCCGAGGGCGTCGGTATCACCAAGGGCATCGGGCTCGACACCCCGGTCACGCAAGCGGTGAACCATATGATCAGTACGGGCACGTACAAGACGCTTATGTCGAAGTGGGGCGTCACCGGTGGGCTGCTGACGAGGGCGGTCGACTACAACAAGTAACCTTCGAACTGGGGCTACCGAGGTTCGCGAAACCCGCTGCGCTCAGACAAGGAGGGCGGCCGACCGTGCCAAAAGACCTTGACCAGCCGAAAGGCATCATGGGAAGGCGCGATTGGCCGCTCTCTTCTCGGCGAGTAGTTTCGGGCGCCCCAGTAAGAGCAGCGCCTCGAGGAAGTGGCTGAGCCGCATGACTTTGCTCGAGGATGCCAACAAAAGGGCTTCCCCATCTCCTCGGGGACCAGCGCTCCGAGGCGACAGCCGGGGGACACCGGGCCGAGCCCGGGCCGGCGGGCGGTGGGTGGTGCGCATCACCATCCTCGTTCTCCTGGCTATGTTCGTGCACCTCCTCGTCACCACGAAGAGCCTCCAGTGGGGCGTCGTCGGCCATTACCTGACCGCTCCCAGCATCGTCACCGGGGTGACCCGGACCATCTACCTGACAGCTATCGCCATGGCTGCCGGTATCGTCATCGGCACGATCGTCGCACTGATGCGCCAGTCGCGCAGCGCCCTGATCAGCGGGACGGCGAGTACCTACATCTGGTTCTTCCGGGGGACCCCGCTGCTGGTCCAGATAATCTTCTGGTACAACATTGCGTTGTTCGTCCCCCGTGTGTCCCTCGGGATCCCTTTCGGCCCCAGTTTCGTCTCTGCCAACGTCAACCACTTGGACACGCCCCTGGTCGCCGCCATCCTGGCTCTCGGCCTCAACGAGGGCGCCTACATGTCAGAGATCATCAGGGCCGGGATCCTGTCCGTCGACCCGGGCCAGATGGAGGCGGCGCTGGCGCTGGGCATGACGAAGCGGTTGGCCATGCGCCGCATCGTTTTGCGCCAGGCGATGCGAGTGGTGGTCCCACCAACCGGCAACCAAACCATCAGCATGCTCAAGGGGACCAGCCTGGTCAGCGTGATCTCCATGGCGGAACTGCTCTACTCGGTGCAATTGATATACAACACCACGTTCCAGACGATCCCCTTGCTCGTCGTCGCCAGCATCTGGTACCTGGTCCTCACGACCGTCCTCTCCGTCGGCCAGTACTACCTCGAACGTCACCTGGCCCGGTCGAGCGCCAAGCCGCCGCCGACATCGCCGCTGCCGTTCATCAACGAGTCCCTGAGGCGCATGTTCACCGGGGACCGGCGTCCGGTTATAGATGTCCCGGGAACAACGTGAAGGAGAGGAGGCGGCGGCTTCGCTCCAGAAGGTCCGCAAACGCGGCCGCACTGCGGAACATTTGTAATTATGACACGAGCGAGCCCGCGCCGTCTCTCTCACGTAGTTCCCAAAGCCTCTGTACTCAGGCAGGCAGTAAGAGCGCCGGGTAACAGAAGCGAGACCCGATGAAGATCGCCGCCGTGGACGTGTTCGAAAAGACGTACCACGTCGAACCGGGGCCGTTCACGATGTCGGGCGGCAGGGTCGTCAGCGAACAGTTCGGGACGATCGTCCGGGTTCAAGCCGACACCGGTGATTACGGTTGGGGTGAGCAATGCAGCTTCAGCCCCGCCTACATCCCGGGCCACGCGGCAGCGACACGGGCCGTACTCCCTCTGTTGGTAAGCGCGATTATGGGCTCCGACCCCAGGGAGGTCGAGAAAGTCCACGCCGTTATGGACGCCGCCGTCGTCGGGCACGAGTACGCCAAGTCGCCGCTGGACATTGCCTGCTGGGACCTACTGGGCAGAGCAACCGGCCTTCGGGTGAGCGACCTCCTGGGTGGCACGAGGTGCGAGGAGGTCGCCCTGTACAAGGCCGTAAGCCTCGGGGACCCGTCCTATATGGCGGAGCGCAGCATCGAGATCCACAAAGAGGGTTATCCCTTTTTGCAGGTCAAGGTGGGCGACGCTTGGCGGGATGACCTTCGCCGCGTCATGGCCTGCGTCGAGGCGGTACCCGGGATCGACCGCGTTGTCGTCGACGCCAACGGTCACCTGCCCCAGCATGAGGCAATGAGGCTGGCCGGGCACCTTCGGGACCTCGATGTGTACCTGGAGCAACCCTGCGCCACGGCACGTGAATGCGGGGCCGTTCGCCGACAATCGGGCAAGCCGATGGTCCTCGACGAGAGCCTGACCGATTTTCCCGCGCTGTTGAACGGGCTCCAAAATGGCGCGCTCGACGTCGCCCGCCTGAAGTTGTCCCGTTTCGGCGGGATCACCCCCTTGCGCAAGGCCCGAGATATTTGTTCGGCTATGGGCGTCGGCGTCTCCATCGAGGATTCGGCCGGAGGTGATGTCGCCAGCGCGGCCGTCTTGCACCTTGCCGCCAGCATGCCGGCAGACCGCCGGTTCG
>JASHVH010000381.1 GCA_030039575.1 Acidimicrobiales bacterium
GGTGGCCTGGTCGACGGCGTTAGCCGGTGTGCAGTTGAGGCCCCACTGGTCGGAACTGCACACCCGCATCTGTACTGTCGGGCTGCCATTTTGGATTGGCGGGTAGTCGGTCATGTAGGGGGCATAGCCGGAATCCGGCCCATTATTGGGTTGCCAGGCGCCATAAGGCGGAGCGGCCAACTGAGCGGTCCACGAGGCAGGGTCACCCGGCTCGTACTCGGAGTCTTTGGGGTTGTCGGTCCAAGTGCCATGCCGCTCCTCCTGCAGTACCAGAAGATTGACCCCGCGTGCCTGCTTCGGCGAGCAGCTGGCGTCAACCTCGGTGGTATTAGGAGCGAAACCGCTCACGTCAGAGTAGAACGAGCAGTCTCTGGGGGCCGCCTCGGGCGAACCACCCCGGCCAAAGGTCAAAATGACGTGCTGGCTGTCGACGCCCAGGGTCAAGCTGAACCCCTGAGCGGCAAAGGGGTAGTCAGGCAGGACGTACAGGTCGGCAATCGTAGTGGCGGCCGAGTCGAGGTCGGCGTTCAACGTCGAAATGTCCGACCCGATCCCCAGCATCGAGGCGACACCGGGTATAACAGTGCTGTCGACCTGGTGTGCCGCGTCGGAGAGGGCATTCGGAGCGAAAATGTGCAGCAACACATTGGCCGAGGAGAAATTGGCGCCGGAAAAGCTGACCTGGGAGGAGGCGGTACGTACGGGCGATTGGGACTGGTTGCCCCAGTTTATGGAGTTGGCGACGTCGAGGGTTACCTGTAGCTGTGCGTTGAAGGTCCCGTTTATGGTGACCCAGTCGATCCCGCCGGCGAGATAGTCGAGGCTGATGGAAATACGAGTCAGTTGGAAGTTGAGGCCGAGCTGGTTGGGCGCGACGAGCGCCCCTTGCAGGTCCCCGCTCGAAGGCAAGTTGCATTTCCATCCTTCGAACGAACCGAGGGAACTGAGCAGATAGTCCTCTACCTTGTTGCACACAGCCGGCTCGCCCGCCATCCAGGCACTGTCGAACTCCGACTCGAGCCCGGGCAGGGGTGTCGGCGAGAACTTCTGAAGGCTGGGCCCGACGACCTTCCCCTGGTAAGCGTAATTAATCTCGGGATGGCCGGGCCAGTTGTTGTAATAGCCACCGGCATAGGCCACGCCTCCTGGTAGGAGGACGGTCGCCCCGCCCGCCACTATGGCGGCGGCGAGCGCTCCGAAGGCCGCCGCTTTGACGTGGCGGAGTTTTCCAGTTGCTCTGTCCGTGCTCACTTTCTTGCTCCTTTTCTGGGTGGTAATTGACCGGACGTGGCTAAAGACGCACCCAGTGGCAGCGTGGTTACAAGGATCAGGGCTGTTCCCGCGTTCCATCAACGAACCCTCACACTTAGAGCACAAAGTATTTGCAGTTCGGCCCGCCGCCGGCCGCGTCGGCCCAACAGCCCCCACCTTTTGCGCCCTGGGGTGGCGGGCAGCGGCCAGCATGGAACCCGACCAGCATGGAATCCGACCAACATGGAACCCGACCAGCATGGAACCCGGCGGGCATGCAACCCGGCGGGCATGGAACCCGGCGGGTAAGCTGGATGGCCGCCCGGGCGGCGATGCAGGGACGGGCGAGGCTCCAGGAACGGGCGGCGCTGCAGGGGGCGGCGCTGCAGGAGGGCGCGGTGCCAAGGCCCCAAGTGCCCGCGGTGGGGACTTTTATCCGGGAAACGGATAAAACTCCTATGCTGCCTCGGGTCTCCGTCGAAAATTGCTCAAGACGGGGCCCACATAGGGCGAGCAATTGCGACTTTTCGACGCCCTCTCGTCCCCGAAGTGCTCCCTCCCCCTGCGCGCTGCGATACCGGACTATCGCTCGCAGCAGTGATTAGGGCAGCGCGACCTCCAGTTCCAACTCGTCATGAACGCCGATACCGAACAAACCCAGCTCCGGGATCTGGGGTTTCATCTCTCGGGCCCGGTCAACGGCGCCGCGGTGCACGGCCACCAATCGCAGGCCACGACGCTGGTAAAAACGGAGGGCGTCCAGGTTGTCGTTGGTCGTTATCAGCCAGAGGCGCCGGCAGCCTTCCATAAAAGCTACCTCTTTCGCCGCCGACAACAACGCGGCCCCCACTCCTCTCCGGGGGACCAGGGCGTCGAGGCTCACAAGCTCGCACTGGTCGCCCTGGACGCAGTAGGTCGCCAGCCCTACCCTCCCCCCTGAAGCTTCGGCCACTAGACCGGGAAGCTGCGAGGCGTCGTGGGCGCGGCCCCGGCTGACCACCTGCGTCGAACCCCAGCTCTGGCGGAGCAAATCGGCCATCCACGCCCGGTCGGGTGGACCGGCGGCCCGGACCGACACCGGCGGGGGCGGGGACGCCTCCACCTTCTCCAGGAACTCCAAGCGGTTACCGAACACGTCGTCAGCGTAGAAGCGGTCATAGCCCTCCAGCGGCTCGTCGCGGCGCACGGCGACGCCGGCCTGGGCCAGCTTCCCGTACAATTCGGCCAACCCTTGGACCAACAGGGCGACGTGCGCCTTCTTGGCCGGGCGGAAGCCGGGCTCCACTCCGAGGTGGACCTTCACGGCACCGGTCCCGAACCAGCACCCACCTCGCGAGACCAAATTGGGCGGCTTGGCCACCTCCCGCAGGCCGAGCAGACCTTGGTAAAACTTGGCCGCCTTCCGTTCTTCACCGGGTGGCATCGCCAGCTGGACATGGTCAATAGCTGTTATCTCCACTCCCCTATCCTGCCATTGCGAGCCCCCGATGGCCTCCGGTGACACCCACCTCGGGGGCACGAGACCAGCGGCGGCGCGGGTTTGGCGAACCTCGGGTAAGGTGCAGCGGGCTTCAAGTTCGTGCCGCATAAGGAGGAACGATGTGACCTGGCTCCCGGATAGCAAGCGTTACGACGCCATGGTGTACCGCCGGTGCGGGCGGAGCGGGCTGCTGTTGCCGGCAATTTCCCTCGGCCTGTGGCAAAACTTCGGCGCCTCCCGGCCACTCGAAAACTCCCGGGCCATCCTGCGGCGGGCCTTTGACCTGGGGATCACTCACTTCGACCTGGCCAACAACTACGGGCCGCCATACGGCTCGGCGGAAGAGTCGTTCGGGAGGATCCTGGCCAGCGATTTTGGCAGCCTGCGCGATGAGCTTGTCATCTCGACCAAGGCCGGGTACGACATGTGGCCCGGGCCCTACGGCGAATGGGGATCGCGCAAGTACTTGCTGGCCAGCCTCGACCAGAGCCTGCGGAGGATGGGCCTCGAGTACGTGGACATTTTTTACTCGCACCGCTTCGACCCGGACACGCCGCTCGACGAGACGATGGGCGCCCTCGAAAGCGCGGTGCGGGAAGGAAAAGCTCTTTATGCGGGCATCTCGTCGTACTCCGCGGCCCGCACGCGGGAGGCGGCCGGCATCCTGCGGGACATGGGCACTCACCTCCTTATCCACCAGCCGTCGTACTCCCTGTTCAACCGGTGGGTAGAACCCGACCTGCTCGACGTGCTGGGGGAGGAGGGCATCGGTTGCATTGCGTTCTCGCCGCTGGCCCAGGGCTTGCTGACCGACCGCTACCTCAAGGGGGTGCCCGAGGGTTCCCGGGCCAGCGAGAAAGGCTCGCTCCGGCCCGAGATGCTGAGCGAGGACAACCTGGCCAAAGTGCGGGCGTTAGCCGGGATCGCAGGCAAACGAGGGCAGGAACTCTCTCAGTTGGCGCTGGCCTGGGTGCTGCGAGACCCCCGGGTTACCTCGGCCCTGATCGGCGTGAGCAGCGTGGCGCAGCTCGAGTCCAACGTGAAGACGTTGCAGCACCTCGATTTCAC
>JASHVH010000382.1 GCA_030039575.1 Acidimicrobiales bacterium
CCGAGTTCTCGGGGAATCGCGCCCAGCCAGCTGGCGCCGAGCCATCGAACTACTGGGGCTCGTAGGCCTGCCGGACCCTGAGCGTCACTCGCGTTCGTTCCCGCACCAGCTGTCGGGAGGGATGCGCCAGAGAGTAGTCATCGCTATGGCGCTCGCCACTGAACCAAAGGTGCTGCTCTGTGACGAACCAACTACCGCACTGGACGTGACGGTGCAGGCTCAGGTCCTTGAACTGATCGACAGCCTGCGCACCCGGCTGGGCGTAGCAGTCGTGTTCGTGAGCCATGACCTGGCCGTTGTGCGCCAAGTCTGTGATCAGCTGGCAGTGATGTACGCGGGCAAATTCGTCGAGACTGGTCCCGCCTCCGAGGTGCTGGACCGTCCGGGGCACCCCTACACCATCGGCCTCCTGGAGGCGGTCGTCGACCTCGATGAGCCGAACCGGGCCCCGCGCTCGATCCCTGGTATGCCTCCCGACCTGGCCCAGCTCCCACCTGGGTGCCCATTCGCTCCCCGCTGCCGCTTTGGGAGCGTGGATTGCACAATCGTGAAGCCCGCACTCACCCCGTTCGATGACCGCGATCCCACGCGAGCTACAAGGTGCATCCATCCCGAGCGGTTGGGGCCTGACGGATTGGGCCCCCGCCCCTTGGAGCCTGGCCGGTTGGGGGCCGGCAGGTTGGAGGCCGGCCGACGGGAGGAGGTCAGGCGGTTGGGCCGTGAGCGGTTGGAGCCAGGGTGAGCGTCGAGCTGGGGTCGGCCGCCGAGCACCAACGGGCCGGCGTGGCCTCCGAAGGACGGGCCGGACCGGCCGACGCCGAAGCCGAGGACAGCTCCGCCGAGGTCCTTCTGGCTGCCGACAAACTCCATGTGTCGTTCCCGTCCGGGAGGGGTCAAAGGGTGACCGCGGTCGAGGATGTTTCGTTCACCGTGGCGGCGGGCGAGACCCTGGGCATTGTCGGTGAGTCGGGCTGCGGCAAAACGACAGTCGCCCGCTGCTTGGCCGGGTTACTCCGGCCCGACTCCGGGACGGTGTCGCTGCGCGGTGCAACACTCGGTGCCCGGCGCACACGACAGGAGCACCGCGCCGTCCAGCTCGTGTTCCAGGACCCCTACTCCTCGTTGAACCCGCGGCTTTCAGTGCGTTCGGTGCTGCGGGAGCTGCTGGTGGCGAACGGCCTGGCCGAAGGCGAGCGGCTGGAACGTCGCTGTCGGGAGCTGATGAGCCTGGTCGGGCTACCCGCAGGGGCGCTCGACGGCTACCCATCTTCGTTTTCCGGCGGTCAGCGCCAGCGGATCGCCATTGCGCGGGCACTGGCCGTACAGCCTCAGCTCATCGTCGCCGACGAGCCCATCTCGGCCCTGGACGTCTCCGTGCAGGCGGCCGTCCTCGCGCTGTTCACGGGCCTGCGGGACGAGCTTGGGATCGGGATCGTCCTGATATCCCACAACCTGGCGGCTGTCCGCCAGGTCTGTGACCGGGTTGCGGTCATGTACCTCGGCCGGGTCGTCGAGATAGGCAGGCGCGATGAGATCTTCGATGACCCCCGCCACCCGTACACAAAAGCACTGCTGGCGGCGGCGCCCCGGCTACGGGACGGCCGGCAAGGGCCCGCGGCGCGCCTCAAGGGAGAACCTCCGAGCCCAGCAGCCAGGCCGGGCGGTTGCCCGTTCCATCCTCGCTGCCCGAGAGCCGAGCCCGTCTGTACGGACGTCCTGCCACCGCTGTTGCCTGCGCCGGCCGGAAGCGACCGCCTGGCGGCCTGTCATTTCCGGGAGGAGCGAAGTTGAGCGACCCACTCACGAGCATCACAGTCATGGCCGATCGCGACTGTCTGCTTGACGTTCCCTTTGTCACGGCGTCGGAGTACGCCTCGCTCGAGGACCGTTGCCGCGAGATCCTGGGCACGGACCAGACAACTTTCGTCTTCCAGGGTGAGGCCATCGTTGTCCTGGAGGCCGCCGCCCGCGGCCTGGGCCGGCCCGGTATTTCCGCCCTCAACCTGGTCCACGGCCCTTACGGGGGGTTCTTTGGTCAATGGTTGTCCGAAGCCGGCGCCCAGGTCGAGAACTTGGTCGTCCCGTTCCACCAAGCGGTGGCACCCGGGCTCGTCGAAGAGGCGCTCGACCGTCAAGGGGCGGTGGACGTGATCAGCGTCGTGCACGCCGAGGCCGCCACCGGGGTCAAGAACGACCTGGCCGCCATAGCCAAAATAGCCAAGTCGAGGAGCGCTCTGATTGTGGTCGACGCCGTTGCCTCCGTAGGGGCAGAGCCGCTCCCCATCGACGATTGGGGCCTCGACCTCGTCGTGACCGCCCCACGGAAGGCGCTCGCAGGCCCTTCTGGCGTCAGCATGGTTGTGGTGAGTCCACCCGGTTGGGAATCGCTCGCGGCCCACCCTTCTCCCTGGCGAGGCTCTGTATTGTCGTTGCTCGACTGGCGAGACCTGTGGGTGGCAACCGACCGTTCCTCGTTCCCGTTCGTCCCCAGCCACCTTGAAACGAGAGCACTCGCTGCCTGCATGGACCGGGTGGCGCGAGAAGGTATCGACCAGGTTATTGCCCGGCACCGCGCCGCCGGGGCGGCAACGCGCACGGCGCTGGGCCCGCTTGGGCTGAAGGCTTGGGCGCGTCCCTCCGAAGCGGCGTCCGTGGCCACCCTGGTGCGCCCGCCCGCTGAAGGGCCCCTCGCCCTTGTGAACGCCGTGCACGCCAATTCGCAAGACAACCACGCACTAATCGGCGTGGCCCCGCCGCCGCTCGCCAATGACGCGATCAGGGTCAACCACACCGGTCTCCACGCCAGCCTGCCCGCCGTTCTAAGCGCGGTGGAGGCCTTGGCGCGAGCTTTGCACGCTCTTGGTCATGATGCCGACCTTGAAGCAGCACTGGCGATGGCAGACCGAGCCTGGGACGCCAGCCAGGGACCAGCCGCTTGACTGGCGTGCCCCCCAGCGACCGGGCACCGGCCGGCCCGGGTAGGCGGAGTGCCCGGCGCGTGCCCCAAGTGCCCCATCCGAGCCCTGACGGTCACGGGCGACGCTTTTGGCCGACCACCTGGCGGACGAACTGCTCGGCCCCGGCGGACGCCTGGCGGCCGAGAAGACCCCGTCACGACGCCGGCTACTGGAAAGCCACGGCTGCGGCCTCCAAACTGCGCGCCATGCTATTTCCGCGAGGCCTTTCAGCTCAGCCAGCGGCGACCTCGGACGGCGCGCGTTATGGTCAGGCCAAGAGCTGCTCTGACCAGCTCAGATCGGCGACTATGTATGCCCTGGGCAGCGGGTTGCGGCTACCGTTCTGTGCGTCAGTGCCACGACAGTCGAGGAGTCCCGCGCCGCTTGGGCAAACTTGACTGCCTCGGGACCGATGACTGCGTTTCGAGGGTTCTCAAATCTGTAGTGGGTCACTGACATGAAACGACGGAGCGGAGGAGCGCCAGATGACTAGCAGTGGACCCGGAGCCCACCGAACATTGGGCAGCCTTCGGTCAGCCGATGGCAGAGGCGTTGTGCGCATGGAGGACCGTTTCGACACCAGGATCGAGGACGTATGGTCGGCAATCACCGATCCCGGCCGCCTCGCCCGCTGGCTTGGCCAGTTAGAGGGCGACCTGCGCCTCGGCGGTGAGTTCCGCGCACGTTTCTATGCCAGCGGATGGGAAGGCACCGGGCGCGTGGAACTGTGCGAGCCACCGCAGCGGCTGCTGGTCCTGATCAAGGACGTTGACCAGCCGGACGAAATCCCCATCGAGGTGACGCTGATGGCGGACGGCGACCAGACCGTCGTGGTCTGGGAGGAGCGGGGAAAGCCCCTGGACCTGCTTGCCGCTTACGGGGCGGGGGTACAGATCCACGTCGAGGATCTGGCGGACCACGTCGCTGGGCGTGAGCGCCGCGACGCTAAGCCGCGCTTCGACGAACTCTTTCCTGCATATCAAGACCTGGCCGCCGCCATCTAATGCACTAGAGACGTGGCGGAGAACCACGGCTCTCCCGTGACGGATGCGGTTGAGCTGGCGCCGCGAGACCACCAGGCGTCTGCCGCCAGCCGAGGAGGACCAGTGCTACCTGTCACCGGGCCCCAGCGTGCAAAGGCTGGTCGTGGTACCAAATAGCAACGCTCAGAACGGTCTCGCCGAACTTCATCGGCCGCCGAGCAGTAGCGGCGCCGATAACGGCTAGGGCTCGCCTAACTTCGGTGAATTCACTCGGTGGGCCGGGACTTAACGACCGACCCGATTATCTTCGTGCCTTCGAACATTATGTGGACAATGGTTCTAGTGCTGGTTTGTCTGGGCCAAGAATCCGGGATCGCCGAGTATGTGTCGGTGGCCGAGGGAGTTGAGATCGTCCTATGTGCGCCGCGTTGCTAGTTACCGGATGTGCCAGGAGCACTCTACAAAGTCTAAGGCAACAAGGTCGGAGGCGAGTGCTCGCCGGAGGGATTTGTCGCACTTTCGATGGTTGAGGTTGGCCTTGGGCTGGATGAAGAAAATCCTGTCCCATCGGTCCAGTGCGACGGGGCTACTGCGCTCGAGCGGGATGATGACCAACCCGGGATGACGATGCAGTACTTCGCGTCCCCGCGTGAGTTACCCACTTGTTTCGGTCGAGTCGGGGAGGGCGTCACTTGGGCTGGCAGAGGCGTTGTCGCCGGATGATTATGATGCGGTCCTTGCCCCCGGACGTACCCGCGGCTCGAGGACAGGCGAGCAGTTAGTACACACTCGGCCGGGGTGGAGATAGTCATCTCGGCTCACAAGAGGTGGCAGCGCTGGGGGGTGATCGGCGGGGCCGAATACACGCACCGCCTGACAGGTTACGAGCGCGATGCGACCTTTGCCCGAGGGGCCTGGTCGCTGACAATGCTCAGACGAGGTTTGGCCCACGTCACGACCACCAGCAGCGTGCCCGGCACGGCTCCAGAGAAGGGCGCAGCCATGTCCGCGCACTGCTCCGGTTGCGAGGCCTGGAAGACCTCGAACATGTTGTTCGCTGAGTTTTGGACGTCGACGTTCTCGGTCACAACGACTACGGCGCCTGGAACCTCTTGCATCTCCTGGACCTGTGCGGCGCCGTCACACACGTAGGCATATC
>JASHVH010000383.1 GCA_030039575.1 Acidimicrobiales bacterium
ACCGGCAAAAACTCGACGTGCCGAACTTCTCGTAAGTCCCAATGAAGATCTTGCGCCGGGCGCTGCGCATGACGGCCGCCTTTACTTCGGCGACACGCGGGTCGGGCGTCGTCAGGCCCTCCGCCAGCGAAATGCCGTTGGCTCCCACGTACGCCAGGTCGATCACGAACTCGGCCAACATCCGGGTCGCCCAATGCTCGACCGTCGCCAGAGTCCGGCCGCGGACCAACCCGCCCAACATGAGGACGGTGTAATGGGCCCGAGCTGCCAGCACGGCGGCCGTCGGCAACGACGCCGTCACCACGGTTAATGCGCGGTCTACCGGAAGGCTCTGGCCCAACAACTGGGGGAGGTAACCCTCGTCGATGAAGACTGTCTCTGCTTCTTCCAGGTGCCGCACAGCCTCGTCGGCGATCCGCTGCTTTTCCACGGGGTGGTTGGTCTCGCGGCTCGCCAGGTCGGTCTCGAAGACGGACCGGACCACGGGATAAGCGCTGCCGTAGCTACGCCGTATAAGACCATGGCGCTCGAGCACCTTCATATCACGCCTGACTGTTTCGGCTGCCACACCGAACCTGCCCGCGGCCACGGTGACGTCTATGCGGCCGTGTTCTCGAGCCTCAGCCAATATTTCTCGCTGGCGCTCGCGCGCTCGCAGCACCTCGTTCCCGGCCCGCTTGTCACCGCTCTCTTCCCGCCTTTTGTCCACTGGCAACCGACGACGCGACGACACTCGGACCTTCGCCCCGCCCAAGGAGTCAACACTGCTCGCCAGCACCTTCGGACTCGCCTCCTATTGCATTATGCAGCCGGTCGAGGGCTCTGTCCACGACAGAAAAGGAGGATGGGCCCGACGCACGGCTTGGGCGTCGCCGGCTTCGTCCTCAACCTCTTTCTTCGGGGTGGTGCCACTCGTGCGCTTTGTTACGAGGGGCGAGCAACGGGAAGTGGCGCTCGGCCATCCGGTGCACCGCATCGAACATCAGGGTGGGCGACACCTCGCCGCCCGGGTCGAGCAGGCCCGCCGGCACCGTGACCCCCAGTGACTTTGCATGCTCGAGCATGCCGTGGCAGACGTGACGGCCAAGAGTGCTCAGCGCCTGCCCCACCGCCACCTTGTCGACCTCGAAGGCGGGCACCGGCGGCGCGACGATGTCGGGCCAGGTGGCGGGATGGCGAGGTTCCTCGAGGCTCAGAAGTTCGTGGAAGGCCCGGGCGGCTCCGTCCCGGGCGGTGAACGGCTCGCCGAGGCCCCACACTGCCCGCAGTGTGGCAAGCAAAGACGTGTGCCGGTACACGTCGGTGAACACCTGCCCGGCGGGCACCCACGGCGACACGAGGACGGCCGGTACGCGGTAGCCCGAACGGTCGAAACCAAAGCCGAACTCGCCGGGCGGGGCGGACGGGTCGGGCGCCGGCACCGTCCCGGGCGGGACGTGGTCGTAGGTACCACCCGGCTCGTCCCACCCGACGAGCAGCGCGGTGTTGTAGGCGTTGGAGCCGTCTCCCGTGGGGGCACTGCGGACCGCCTCGTAGAGGCGGGCCAGGAAGGCTTCGCCGCTTACGACCGAGGACGGCGGGTCGAGCGGCACCTCCACGCCGGGCAGGAGCGCCCGCGCGAATGCCGGGTGGTAGTCGGCATGACCACCCATGAGGTTGGGCTCGATCAGTGAAAAATCGGGCAGCGTGCCCGAGGCGGCATCCCGCTCGAACTCGGCGAACGGCACAAACCGGGTGGAAAACCACTTCTCGAGCCGGGGCATGTGGATGACGCCGGTGAAGGAGACCGGATCCGGCTCGAGCACATAGACCTTCCAGCTACGGCCGTGCGCCTCCAAGCGGTCGAAGATGGTTTCGGCGTCGTTATTGTGCATGAACTTCGTCACCGGCCGGTTAACCACGAAACCCGACGCGGTGCCGGCCGTCCAGAACGAGCGGTTGGTCATGGTCTGGGACGGCACTTCACTGAACCAGTGGTCGAACACGCCAAAGCCGCGCGCCAGCCCGCTCAGCACCGGGACCTGGCCCGGAGTGTAGCCCTGCATGATCTGGCTGTACTCCTCGTAAGTCGGCTGGCGACCCATCTGGACGGTGAAGAAGCTGATGTAGTCGGTGACGAAGCCGTCCATAGTCGGCGGTACGCCCGGCGCCGGCGCGTTGTACGAGCCCACCATCTCCGTTGCGTCCTTAAAACGGTTGGCGTCGTCAAGGATGTTGAACAGTTGGGTGTTGGTGTGCTGGTACTCCTCACCGGCGTCCGGGTTGGGCACGTCCATGCCGCTCGCTACCCCGTAGGGGACCACATTGTGTTCGGCGCCGTGCTCGGCCCAAGCGGGGACCGGGTTGCTGAGGTCCTTGCCCAACACTCCTTCGAACGACGGGACCTCGCCGGGCCGGTAGAGCCGGCCCAGGAGGTTGTCGAACGAGCGGTTCTCGAAGATGACCACGACAACGTGGTCCAGGGCGTGGTCTCTACTGGGTGGCATGCCTTCTCTCAGCCGACGGAACGGCAACTGCCTCGTGGCCGGACCACCGGTACAGGTCTCTGCTCCCCTGCCCCGTGTGGCTCCGGTCCAGAGCCTAACTGGTCAAACCAGGGCTCGGCCTGGCAGCCAGGCGCCGGGGCGTTGCCAGGCAGCTAAGACAAGAGCAGCCAGTAACAGTCTGCGGCGCGGCGACCGCCCTTCCAGCGCAGGCCCGAACGCCCCCAACACGACCGGAGCCGCAGGCGACGGCGACGCCGACGGCCATCCCGTACCTGACCGCCTGAGCCCAAAGGAGAGGCCCGCCGACCAGTTGGCGCCAGAGGCTCACGCTCGCGCCCACCAGCGCGATCGAGCAAGGTATAAGCGGGATCGGCGAGGCGCTGAAACGCCAGTAGCGAGGGGCCCGCGAATGCTCGGCCCCAAGGTCGTGACGCGGCATTTGCCTGTAAGTGCCCGGAGGAGCCTAGCGGCCCTGCAAAGTCTGGGCGCAGTGACATTTGGCATGTATCTGGTCGCCGTCCCCTCCGTCCGGATAAAGCTCCAGGGGGAGCTTTGCATTCTGGGGATCTCACAAGGAGGAAGAAAACAGATGCGAAATACCTCGCGCTCGAGGGCAGTAGCGGTGGCGTTGACTGCGGGTTTCTTGGCCGCGCTGGGCGTTCAGCCGGCGGTCCAAGCTACGGCGGCAACGGCCGCTCCGGTCCCAGCCGGCCGCAACCTTGTCGCCGCCGTCGCCGACGATTCGGTGAACTTCACGGGTGGGAGTGCCGCGGCCCACTTGTTCAGGCTTGACGGCGGCAGCTACGACGTCAACATTGTCGCCCAGTACAACGAGCTCGACGACGTAAACGGTTACGGACAGTGCTTGTTCAGCGGCTATATCAATGGCCCCCACGCGCTCCACTTGACACTCGGTGGCCCGGCGCCGGTTGTCCCGGCCGTCCCGTTCATTGGGTCCACCGTGCTGCTCCTACCGGCGGGGAGTTACCTCCTCGACGTCCTCATAAATACTGATTGCGCCTGGGATATCACGGTCCTCGACCTCGGTGTCCCGGTGTACAGCAGGACAGGGCACCAGCTACTGCCAATGCCCATCGGCAAAGGCATGTGCCCGGCGAGCAAGATGGTTGACGGGTCGGTACAGGCACAGGTCGACCTTTACGACACCAGCTGCGCCAGCGTCCAAAAGCTGGGGCCCGGCGCTGACGCCGTGCAGGGAGCGAATTTCAGTTTGGACGGCTGGAAGTGCCGGTCGACGGCCGAAGGGCCGGCCTCAGCTTGGGCTTCTTCATGGGGCCAAACGACGTATTACACCTACTATTGCGCCGGCCCCGACTATGGCCGGGCGGCTTTCAACTGGGGCCGGGACTACACGTACCAGTAAAACGGGGCTCAAGCCGTCCGCTGCTCATCGCCGCACTGGGCGGCGGTGCGCAGCCGGCTGAGCGTCGCCAGGAACTCCCCCAGCTCTCGCTTCGAGGCGGCGCCGCCAAGGCGGCGCTGAAGCTCGTCGTCCACGACAACCCGTGCCTTGGCCAGCATCCTCCGGCCTGGGGGGGTGAGCTCGACCAGGGAAGAGCGCCGGTCTTGGGGGTTGGGCCGGCGGACGCAGTAGCCGCTTTCTTCGATCCGGTCAACGAGCTTGCTGGCGCCGCCCGTGGTGATCACCAGTTCGCTGGCGATGTCGAACACGCGGCACCCTTTGACCTTGTCCATTACGGTCATGGGCTCATAGTGCGTGAGGGGGAGCCCGAGCTGTGCCTTCAGCCGGGCCTCTACGGCGCTCCATAGCTCGATCTCGAACCTCACCACCTCGTTGAACAACTCCTTCAGGTCCACCGGGGCTCGCTCCTTACCGGTCGTCGCTCAATCGCAGAATACCATCGCCGGTGCCTACTTCCATGGAAGCGTGCCGCAGCCCTTTCCGAAGTGCGAGCATCGTTGAGCGTTGTAGCCCCTCGGTCGTAGGCCGGGCGGACCTGAGCTGTTGGTCGCCCGCACCACACGTGGCGCTGCCCACCATC
>JASHVH010000384.1 GCA_030039575.1 Acidimicrobiales bacterium
TCAGACATCAGTCTCTTCCGCGGGGGTGCCTGCGACGATCTTGAAACTGTTCAGCGCGTTGTGCGCCCTCAGCCAGTCGGTCACGTCCTTGCTCAGGAGCTTGATGGCGGCGCCACCGCGCGCGACTGCCGACAGGAAGCGCCGTACCGAGTCAGGTTGGAGTGACTCCTCCAACTTGCGGAGGATTTCCTTTGCCTGCCGCAGAAGCTCGGCGCTCTGCCTCGATGGAAGTGCGTTCTGGATGCGAGCCAGCTCCCCCA
Source organism: Acidimicrobiales bacterium (assembly GCA_030039575.1). Lineage (GTDB taxonomy): Bacteria > Actinomycetota > Acidimicrobiia > Acidimicrobiales > Palsa-688 > Fen-671. The sequence continues at coordinate 261 of JASHVH010000384.1, forward strand.
GGATTGTCAGCAGTTGCTGCGAAAGCTCGGCTACGCCTTCCACCTCGGCCAGGGTTTCCGCAAGCACCAGCAGCGCGCTGATGTCTCCGATCTGCTCGGAGGCGCCGACACGCCAACTCTCGACTAGAGCGGCTCGGACCTCTGTCTTGAAGCCCTCTAGGGCACGTATCACGCGAGTCAGTGGCCGCGAGTCGAGCGTCGTCGCTGCGTCGATGAAGTCACGCGCGAGATCCGGACTCGGCGCTCGGCCCTCCCAGCCGAAAGGCCGGACGACGGAGGCGCCGATCGAAAGCGCGCGGAACTCACCGACCAAACGCGCCAGATTATCTTTGGCGTCTTCCCAATCAGTGATCTTGCGCTGGGTCTCGCTTGCGTCCTTCGCCAGAAGGACTGCATCTTCGGTCGTGGCGATCCACGACACCTTCGAACTTTCACCCGCCATGGCTACCCTCCCGTCCCAGCGAGTTCGCGAGCTTCGCCAGCTCTTCGACTTGCGACTTCACCTCAGTCCGAAGCTTCGATATATCGCCTCTGATGCGATCCCCTCGCTCACATTCCTTCTGCGTGTCAACCATGAACTGCCTTACGCGGTGGAGCGCACGAGCGAGTCGGTTGATGTCGCGCGTGGCGCACTGACCTCGTAGGACCGCACCTAGGTCACTGCCATCTCCGACCGATGGGTTTACAACCGTTGAGGCCGACAACACCTCGATATCACTGCGGAATGCGGGCCATTTATCCGCTGGCCGAAAGAAGCCAGCATCCCGGGCTAGCTGACCGACATCGTGCGCGGCTGCGCCGACTGCTGCCGGTGATTTACCTTCGAGAAGCTTTCTGACCGTCTCGTAAGCACGCGTTGCCGACTCAGCCTCAGCCGGAGCAGCGGACACCAACGCGTGTAGCAACTGACGAGCAGCCTGCGCCAGGACCGGATCGGCCGTGGAAGCAGCGAGGTCGCCGAGACACACCTCTGGGTTCGCCAGGAACTCCGCGATCGCATCATCCAACTCCCGCGGATCGATCAACTGTGGCCCCCCGGTTTCACCCTGCCGAACCGCAGCAAACTCCCCGACATACTGTTCGGCCTTGATCGATGCGACGATGCGGGAAGCCACCTGGTCGACAGCCGCCCACACCTCGCTCGCACCGGGGACATTCCCGACCGGCGTGCTGAGGACAGAGGTGGTCGTGTCCAGACTTGAACGGCTCTGGCCAGACGCTGCAAGTGCGACTGCCCGCAGGCCCACAGCATGCCGCGCAGGTCGGCTCCCGCCGGTCAGTTCAATGAAGCTGTTCCTAACATCGGTGGCCCAACGGTCCAGCCTGCTCTCCAATTCGACCATTAGTTGAGCCGGGTCATACCCTTCCGGCCACTGCCATTTCGCTCTGGCGGGATCGAAGTGCCCGTGGTCGCGAAACCACCGAGCGGCTGTCATGACACGCACATCCTCGGCGCTACGGACCAGATCGAATCGGACGGACTGGGCACCTGCCTGACGCCCACGTGCTCCCGAGATGGCGAATGAAGTGACGTTGAATAGGCCGTCCAGCATCTCCTTCGCTCGCCCGTCGTAGATGTGGACGAGAGATTGATCCAGTTGCAGGCGATCGACCGTGAGGCGCCGGAAGGTTTCCCTGTAGTAGTTCACGTCGTCTTCGGGTAGGTCATCACCGACCTGCCATTGGAACAACGGCAAGAGCGGATTCCGCAGGTCCGCCCGCGCCGGCTGCGTTTGCTTGGGTTGCGTCCGCTCTGGCGGTGCGAGGACCGTCCCGACGACACCATCCAGAGAGAACGCTTCGAGAATGCCAGCGGGCAACGGTGACTCGTCTCCCCAGATCACCAGCGCACGGTAGTTGCGCTCCGGGTCGGACGAGGGGTTACTCTCTTGTAGCGCGTCCTTCGCCATCCGGACCTTGAAGTCGAACTGTTGTCGGGTTCGCGCATGTGGGTAGTCCCCGACACCAATGTGGCCATCGGCTTCAATCAAGTTGGTTGACACGCAGTCGTCGAGCACGTCGCGCGGCGTTGGATCATCACCGAGATGCCCAACAGCGCGCCGAAGAGCCTCGTAGTTGTAGGGGTACAGCCCGACATCACCAAGGCCGTCGATGGCGACAGCTCCGAACGACCCGTGGCACCTATCGCGGAAGCGGCATTCCTGTCCCTGCTCCCGTGTGTCACAGGCGTTGACCATCCAAGCGGCTCCGGGTTGCATGTCAGCGCCAGGCCTCCAGAGGCTCTGAGTTTTCTCCCTGCCGACCCGGACGAGGTTGAGATACCGGCCGATGAACTGAGCAGGATCGGCGAGGGCCGAGCCCCCAACGCGGAATTCGTGTTCAACGCGCGTACGAACGGTGCGCTCCATGCGTGCGAACGCGCCGTCGGTCACTGCGAACACGACCCTCAGCGGAGCAAGGTCATCACGTGGCTGTGTGACGAACTGGTCGAAGAGTTCGCCGTCAACAAGACCGAACTGGGCTAGGTCCTCAAAGACCAGCACGAGCTCTTGCTGTCGAGCCCTGAGCGCCTTGCGTGACTCGCGAAAGAGTGAATCGAGAGTGTCGCCGCCGCCAACTGTCCGCAGGCCGACTGTTCTCGGGAGAGCGACACGGAGTGCCTCCTCGAGCAACGCGAGTGCGTCAGCCGGCTGCCGACTGACGACCGTCCAGAGTTCGGCCAGTTCCCTTCGCCCGGACAGCGCGGAGCGCACGCCCCGCTCTCGCAGCGGAAGATCGTCAGTAGTGAAGATGTCCTCGTTGTCGTCGCGTCGCGATGTTTCATCGAAATAGGACCGCACCAGCGTGCTTAGGCGTCCTTGTGGGCGTAGAAGCGCTTCCTTGTCCTGCGGGATTTCCAGGATGTCGGCGAGGCCGTCGCGCCTGCCTCCGCTTTCCTCGTCCTTTGTGCCGAGCATGCTGTTGCGATCTTCGCGAGCGGCAGCTTCCACGGGCGATTCGCCGTCGTACGGCGCCCGGTCCTCCAGATTCCAGTCGAGAGCGATCTTCATCTCGTTGACAAGGCGAGCCTGAAGCTCGCCTGGCTTGACTTTGGACATGGCCTCATCGACGCGACTCATCAGGTCAGTTCCGTCAACCTCGGGAAGCCCTTCGATGATCCGGCGTAGAAGTTCGCGGAGTGTCTGCACAGCCCGAGGCACATACAAGACGTGGAACCTCGTGTCGTCCGACCGCAAGTGCGAGTGGACCCAGCGCACTACGTGACTCTTGCCGCTGCCTGAGCCGCCGGTGACGGCAACGAGCGTGTTGCGCTCAAGGTCACCGATTCTGTTTGTCAGCGCCTCCAACACCTGTGCTTCTCCTGAACCGCGTGAATCAAGCTCAGGTCCCTTGCGATGCTCGAGTTCGACCGAAGTGTGGGCAGCCAGGAAGACTGCGTCCGCGTCGGCAGCAAGGGAGCCGATGTCGGAGAACACCGTTCGTGCGACATTTTCGGTGCTCCAGCACCGGAACTTGGCCATCGATTCCTCGGTCATCAAATGCTCCTGATTGAGATCCGACCAACCTGCCGCGTCGACGTCCCGAGGCCCAGTGCAATGACATCCGAAGCATCGTCAGAGGACTCAAGGGAAAGGACACTTGCCTTCTCCAGCTTTAGAAGCCCTAGGACAACTCCAGGAGGCACCGCAGCCCATGTCGGGCCGCCCTTCGGAAGTTGCTCGAGAAGATTAGTGGCGCCGAGCAGGGGAAGCCGTTTGCGCAGTGCCGTGAGCCAATCGGTAGCGCTCGCAATTGCAGGAAGGAACGGAAGTTGGTCGATGATCGCAGTACTCGCGTCTGGAATGAGCACCCTGGCGCTGCCAAGGTCGGATCGACGTGCGAGACCTAGTGCGAGCGCCCATCGCAGAAAGGGGCGCCACTGCTCGCTTCTGGACACGGCGTCGAAATTGAGTGCCATCACGAGCGGTTCGGGACCGGCGCCCCAGGCCAACTGAAGCGGGCTCAACGGGCTGAGTTGCTGGAACCATGTCAGGCCGAGTATCAGGTCCGGTGCCTTCCCGCCCACTTCTAGTTCGCGAAGCGCTGTCTGCGTCATCCGATGCAATAGTTCGCCGCGGAACCAAGGCCACCGGTCACCATCGACTTGGAGCCACCTCGCGAGATCCGCGTCGACGCTCCAGTGCGCTGACGCGCTCTCACGGGTAAGAATGCCCAGGCCCTCGCCGACTGCCAGGGACGCCGTGAGCACCGCTCCGGCCTCGTCAGGTGAGTTGCCGGATGTCCGGAGCACCTGAAGCGCCCGGCGAAGTTCGTCCTCCGACCGGCCCTCCCCGAACGCGCTGAGATAATGAGAGATCACGAACAGGCCGATGGCGCTCGCGGCCGCATTCCCGCGCAAATAGTCCACGTTCAACTCCTCGGTAGGATCTCGACAGCCGTAGCACCAGCAAGCGACGGGATGTCCTTGCCAACCAATCGACCGCCAACCGAAGTTCCGTCAGGAACCAGAAGAATGTCAGCCACCGCCTGACTGTTATTGGCAGTTCGTGCTGCCTCACGTCGGGCGAGCCACCGTCGTGAGACGGACTGCCCAGGCAGGAAGTATGAGAGACTCGGAACTGGCGTCAAGTCCACCGGCGACAACGGATATTGATCGAAGAAGGTGGCTTCTCCCTGCAGGCCCTCGACAGGCTCCGGAAGCCCGCCGAAGTGCCGAACACCGAGCCTCGCCAAACCAGCGGCAATTGGTGCGCAGAGACCACTCTCGCCAGGCTGATATGTCAGGAACGCGACACCATTGACGCCGCGAGCTGCCGTCACAAGAGTTGCCAGTTCCGAGGAGTCGCTCGCTGCGACTGCCCAGATCTGCTCGGGGGACGGCGGAGGGTCGGCGTACATCGGGACGCCGCGTCGCCTGCAGTCCGGGCACCTGCCGCATGACCCCGTTGGTTCCATAAATTGCAGCCGATTCCCCCACGCCTGTAGGAGTTGCTTGCTGGGGCCATATGCCTGAGCGATCCCGCGGCATGCACCAACTATCTGCTGCGAAACGTCGCGAACCCGCTTCAGCGACTCGGCGGAGCCACGCATCTCCCGTTGCTGCCAGCGGAGCCAGACGTCTTCCCAGAATGCGGGTGAACCCATCCTTGCGGCGACTCGGCTCACCGCGGTCCAGTCAAAGGCCTGGACATCATCCTTGTTGAACAGTTCCTGGATGTCCTCAATGTCGAACTGGTCCCGCTGCAGCTCACCCAATTCGACGAGGCCCTGGATGACTTGCGCATTCCACCGGCGGTTGTAGTCACCTCGCCCCACCGATCCACGCGCACCTTCGAGATCGACGAACGCTCGCCCGTTTACTTCCTTCCTGTGGTCCCAGATGTCGATCCACCGTTTCTTTGCGATGTCTGGCGACAGGACCTTCACGCCCAGACTCCCGGCTTCGCGGTCATCGCCGGGAGCGGTTAGAAGGAAGGCCGCGCAGGCGTCGCCCTCCCGCCCTCCCCGTCCGAGTTCTTGGTACCACCGATCCACGGTCTCGGGAAGGCAGGCGTGAACGACAGACCGGATGTGTGGGTAGTCGATCCCGAGTCCGAACGCGGACGTCGCCACGACGAGGTCAAGGGCTTTAGGTGAGCTTGGTGTCGCCCTGATGCCCTCGAGAACGGCCGCGCGCTCGGTCGCCTTCGTTTCGCCAGTTACTGACGCTATTCGTGAGTATCCCGCCGCACGCAGTTCGCTGAGCCACTGCTCGGCCTTCTCTGGCTTAGTGACATAGAGAATGGCCGGCCGCGCACAGTGAGCCAAGGTATCGAGGACGTAGCTCGCCCTCTCCTCGATATTGGACGTGTGGGCGATCCAGATATCCGGTTCGCTACGGAGAGCATTCGCAACCACAGGACTGCAAGGCCCGGGCTCGCCGAAGAGGGAAACCAGGTCCTCCATCTCTGCGGTTCCGAGAGTGGCACTTAGCAGCAACGTAATGGCCGGCGCGTGACCTCCTTCTTTCGCGCACCGGAGGAGATCCCGCCTGAGGTCGGCGAGTGTACGGAATTCGGGTCTGAAGAAGCGCCCCCATTGGGTGACCAAGTGGGCCTCATCGATGACAAAGCCCTGCAAACGGCCTATCGCCGCGGCATCGAGCAGTGTCTGTCGCAGGGCACGAGTCATGGACTCTGGCGACGTCACTAGAAGGCGTTGCTGGCCCTGGGAGATTCGTTCCTTAATCGTCGCGCGCGTTGCCTCGTCGGTGCTTGCCGTCCAGGCGAAGTGAAGCGCATCTGGGTTGACCTTCCGGTTCGAACGGTTGTTGCGCGCGAAGTGGTCTCGAAACCGGCGCTCGAAGTCGTATGCGAGAGCTACCGTCGGCACGACGATCGCTGTGACGCCGTACTTTGACCGTCCCGCGAGGCAAAGCGCGACCTCGGTCTTTCCTGATCCAGTCGGAAGCATCGCTATGACGGTCGATGCTTCAGGCGCAGTCATTGCTGCCCTACACGCCGCCCGCTGGCCAGGCGTTCGATAGCTGTCGAACCCAGTAATCTCCTTGAAGAAGGGATCAGCAGGCAAGGGCGCTTCATGAAAACGCACGCCTGTTGCAGTTCCAGCCAAGGCAGCGGCATCAGGGATGCCGCCGTGGCCTTCAAGCCATCCCGGTGCCCAGGGCTCCGCGACCCACATGCCGCCGGCCCGTTCGCGGAGTCCGACCCGTGCCGACTCCTTCCGCATCGACTCGGAGAAGGCATCCGAAAGTTCGACAGGAACGTTGCGACCGTCACGCAGCGACCACCGGCGAAGCAGTTGGCGCAAAAGCACGGCCTTATCGAGGTTGCTCGCCGATGAGTCGCTGAGAGCTCCAGTGAGCCGACTGTGCAGGTCATCTTCGAACGACAGCGCTGTTCCACCACTCCGCAGGTACTTGATGACAGCTTCTTCTTCGTTCACTGGAAGTTTTCCTCGGGCCACAGCACGCACGCGCCGCATGCCACCAAGCGGATCGAAGGACTCCGGATTCCGGCAGCGAGCGCCTCGGCCGCGTCACGCTCCAATTGGAGTTCCTCCCGCGCAGCTTGTCGCTCCGGTCCGCTAGGCAGACGGAGCGCCCGCGCCTCGAGAATCGCGAGCCGCCGAGCCGTGTCTTTCTCTGCGTTCTCCAAGGCGCTGCTCAGGACAGATCGGAGCATCGCGGACCCTCGGGCCTCCTCCCAGGCGGCGTCCGAGCTCTCCTGACAGAGCTGCGACCAAGTCGGCAACTGCTCCAGAACGGGTCTCCAGACCTTTCCGCGCAGGACTTC
>JASHVH010000385.1 GCA_030039575.1 Acidimicrobiales bacterium
GAAATGGGCGTGTGCGCCGTCGACCAGCCGGCGGACATCCCCCGCAGAAGAGACGTCGGCGGCGATGGCGGCCACCCTCCCGCCGGCGGCCGCGATCTCAGCCTCGGTACCTGCAGCTGACTCTTCATTTACGTCATTGACCACGACGGCACAGCCATGGTTGGCCAGTAGCGCCGCCGTCGCCTTCCCAATGCCTCGCCCCGCGCCGGTGACGAGGGCGACGCGGCCCCCGAAGCCGAAGCCATCATCGGTCATGAGAGCACCCCAGGGCGCGAGACTGCGGGCCAACCGCCCAGGCCCATTCTGGGTGCAGTAGACGGGACCGGTCGCGTTTTTGAGCAGAGTTTTTCGGAAATCGCGCCCAGTTGGTTCTGTCGCACCCAGAGGGGACCTGACCCGGCCGCCCAGCCGCCTCGGCCAAGCCCTCCACAGGCCCCTCGCCCCTCTGCCAGTCGTCGCGCCGACGCATCCGGGCGGACCAGCGGCTCTATTGGCGCCAAGAGCGGCCGGCCACTCCTTTGTGCGCTTTCTTGCACGCTCTCGCTCGTTTGCACGAGTAATATCTAGCACCGAGACCGGCGTGGATCAAACCAACCGTCCCGGGGACGGGCCCGTTGCGCCGGTACTCCGCTTCCCCCTGCGGAGGCGTCTCGACATAGGAACGAACACCGAGCAACTGCGAGCACCCAACTGGAGGGGGCGTGATCGGCGAGAGGCGACGACGAGACATCCAGGCCAGGGTGGAGCAGACCGGTTACGTCGAGGCCCGCCAGTTGGCCACGGAGCTAATGGTGGATGTGTCGACCATACGGCGGGACCTGGACGCCCTTGCTCGTGTGGGGCTCGTGCAAAGGACTCACGGCGGCGCCCTCCCGGTCAACGAAGGGCAACCGATCGACCTTCCTTATGAAGTCAAGAAGAGAGAACGTCTGGCGGAAAAACGCGCGATAGCTGCCTACGCCGCCTCGCTCGTGACGGACGGCAATTCCCTCGTCCTGGACAGTGGGTCCACGACGTACGCCCTGGCCGAAGCCATCCGTGACCGGCGAGACCTGACGGTGGCCACCAACGACCTGCGTATCGCCCACTACTTGGCCGCGGCCGGCGGGTTGCGTCTATTTGTAACCGGTGGCCAGCTCATCGACTCCGTCTTCACCCTCGTTGGCCCGGGGGCCCTGGTCAACTTGGCCGGCCTGCACGTGGACTGGGCTTTCCTGGGCGCCGACGCCATCGACGCCCGCGCCGGCGTCACGAACGTCAACACGGTCGAGATCCCCATCAAACAAGCGATGCTCGAATCTGGTGCCCGTAGGGTTTTGCTGGCGGACAGTTCCAAATTTGGCCGCAAGGCGCTGGCCCGGGTGGTCGGCAGCGAGGCGTTTGACTTCATCGTGACTGACACGGGTCTGGCGCCCGGGATGCGCGGCGGTTACGGCAGGCGCCTCGTGTGCTTACCCGTCCATTCGCGTCAGAGAGCACGGGCAGCAGCTTCCCCAGGCGGTAAACCCGACCCGCGGGCGGCGCGGGCAAATTGAAAGGGCTGGCTGCCGAGTGCTAGACGTGGCTGCATGGATGTGAGCGAAATCGTGCAACAAGATGCAAGGAGCCGCCCCGGGGTCTCGCCAGACCGGTTCCACAACATCTTCCCGAGCGTGACGAAGCCCTTGATCGCGATGGCGCACATCCCGGCCCTACCGGGTACGCCGTTGTACGCCGAGGCCGAAGGGGTGCGCGGCCTCTCGCGCCAGGTCCGGCGGGACGTGTCCGTCCTGGTGGATGCGGGCTTCGATGCCGTTATGTTCTGCAACGAAAACGACCGGCCCTACACGCTTAAAGCCGACCTGGTGTCGGCGGCCGTCATGGCGCGGGTAGTCAGTGAGTGCGCTCCGGACAGCGTGCCCTTCGGCGTCGACTACCTCTGGGACGCAGAGTGCGCCCTCGGCGTCGCCGTGGCTACCGAGGCTCGTTTCATCCGCGAAGTGGCGACCGGTGTCTGGGAGTCCGACATGGGGTTGTGGAGCCCGGACGCCGCCGCTCTTCTCCGGCAGCGCCGGGGCCTGGCCGCCGGCGAGGTCGCCATTTTCATGAACATCACCCCCGAGTTTGCCTCTTCGGGCGGCCGCCGCTCCCCCACCGAGGTGGCGCGGTCTGTTGCCGTTTCCAGCCTCCCGGACGCCATCTTGGTGTCGGGGCCCATGGCCGGGGCCGAGCCCAGCTTGTCCACCCTCTCGGACGTACGGGGCGCTGTCCCGCCCGAGGTCCCGGTGCTGCTGAACACCGGGGCCAGGGCCGACAACATCGCGGACTTCCTTCAGTTTGCCGACGGATGTATCGTCGGCAGCTCGCTCAAAGTGGACGGGTACACGTGGAACCCTGTGGACGCCGGTAGGGCCACTGCCTTCGTGCGTGCGGCGCGGGGCGGTTGACGCGGCTGATGGCCCACCTGTTACTGGGCGTCGACCTCGGGACGACGGCCACCAAGGTGACCTTGTTCGACCCCAGCCATGGTGTGGTGGCCAGCCGGGCAGCAAATGTGCCTCACCTTTCGCTGCACGCCGGCTGGTCGGAGGCTGGTACGGGCGCCTGGTGGGACAACGTTTGCCGGCTCGTGCCCGAGGTCCTGAGCGCGGCCGGCGCCAATGGGCCGGACATCGAGGCGGTGGCGTGCACCGGCATGGTCCCGGCCGTGGTGCTCCTGGACACCGACGGGCGAGTGCTACGCCCAGCGGTGCTTCAGAACGATGCCCGGGCGGCCGGCGAGATCACCGAACTGGCGTCGGTGCTGGCCGAACGCGGCTACGACGTCCTGGCCCACACCGGGTCGGCGCTAACCCAACAGTCGGTGGCGCCGACGTGGCGGTGGTTGGCGCGTCACGAGCCCGAGGTACTGGAGCGGGCGGCGGCGGTGGTCGGTTCCTATGACTGGCTCGCCGTCCGGTTGGGAGGTGAGTTGCACGTCGAGGCGAACTGGGCCCTCGAGAGCGGGTTGTACGAGCTGTCAGGGCGACTCGCGGTGCCCGTGCTGGAAGCGTCAGGCATCCCCGTTGGAGTGTGCCCTCCGCTGGCCCAAGCGGGCGACCCCGTCGGCACGGTGAACAAGTCCGCCAGCCGGGACACCTCGCTCCCGGTCGGCCTCCCGATCTACGTGGGTGGCGCCGACCATGTACTGGCCGCGTACGCCGCCGGCCTCGATACACCCGGGGACTGGTTGGTCAAGCTGGGCGGCGCCGGCGACATCCTGGTCGTGACCGACACACCGGCGATCGACCCGCGCTGGTACCTTGACGCCCACCCGGCCCCCGGCCGCTGGCTCCCCAACGGGTGCATGGCCACGTCAGGCAGCCTGCTGCGCTGGTTCCAGGCCACCGTAGGGGGGCCACCGCTCGAGGACCTCGACGCAGAGGCCGGGCCGGCCACGCCCGCTTCCCTTATCTGCCTGCCCTATTTCCTGGGCGAGAAGTCGCCGCTGCACGACCCCGACCAGCGAGGAGCCTTCGTGGGCCTGCACCTCGGGACAACGCGCGGGGACATGTTCCGGGCCTGCATGGAGGCCACCGCGTTCGGGTTCCGCCACCACGTGGACGCTTTCGCTGAGGCGGGGGTCAAGCTCGATGAGGGCAGGGTCAGCAACGGGGGCAGCGGCTCGGCCGTCTGGAAACAGATCGTCGCCGATGTGCTCGGGCGCGAGGTCACCCCCGTCGTCGACCATGGCGGCGCCTCGTTAGGCGCGGCTTTCGTGGCGGGCGTGGGCACCGGGGCTCTGGCCGACTGGGAGGCCGCCGTCAGGTATGTCAAACGCGGCCCGGCCATTACCCCCAGGGGCGAGTACGCCTCTTCGTACCAAGAGGCCTACGAGATGTACCTGGAATTGCAGGGCCTCCTGGCGCCGGTATCCCACCGCCTGGCGGCCAGAGGCCGGCCATGAACGGCGGGCAAGCCGACGGGCGGCTGGCGGTCGTGACGGGAGCCGGGTCTGGTATCGGAGCCGCCATCTCGCTGGAACTCGCCCGTAGGGGTTTCGTCGTGGTACCGACCGACCTGGATGGGCCCGCGGCCGCCAGGACTGCCGACCGGTGCGACAGCCCGGCGTCCTACCGCCTCGACGTGACGGACCAAGAAAGCCTCGACCAGGCGGTGAGATTGCTCAAGTCCCAGCACGGGCCGCCGTCGGTATGGGTCTCGAACGCCGGCGTATCGAAGATGCAGCCGTTCTTGGACATCACGCCGGCGGACCTGGACTTTACTTTGGGCGTCAACTTGCGCGGCCTGTTCCTGGCCGGCCAAGCCGCGGCTCGCTTGATGGTCGAGGCCGGGGCTGGAGGCTGCATCGTGAACATCGCTTCCATGGCCGGCAAGCAGGGGCGGGTCCCGTTCCTAGCCGACTACGTAGCATCGAAGTTCGGCGTCGTCGGCTTGACCCAGGCCATGGCGTTCGAGCTGGCGGCCCACGGTATACGGGTCAACAGCGTCTGCCCCGGCTACGTGGCCACGTCAATGCAGGAGCGCGAGCTCGCATGGGAGGCGGGGTTGCGCCAGACCTCAGTAGAGGCCGTGCGCGCCCTTTATATGGCGGACACGCCCATGCGCCGCATCGAAACCCCAGAAGACGTGGCTCGTGTGGTTGCCTTTTTGGCGAGTGAAGACGCCGCTTTCGTCACCGGCGAAGCGGTGGCGGTCAACGGCGGGGCCTTTATGGACTAGGGCCGAGGGCCCAGTCCGCCAGTGGCCACTGCAGCTAACCGTCTGTGCTCGCCATCATCTTTATGTAAGTAAGGTAATCCGGTGGACGGTGCGGAGTTGGTGGCGGCCGGTATCGACCTCGGGGCCACGGGGTGCCGGGTCGTTATCGTCTCAGCAGGGGTGGTGGTGGCCAAGAGGACCGCGCCGACCAAGGAGCTCGGGGCCGGCACACCCGGTGAGCGCGTCGCCAGGCTGGCCGCCCTATTAACGAACCTCGTCCCACGCGGTAGCCGCCTGGCCCGAGTTGGCGTTGGCGCCAGCGGGCCGGTGGAGCTGCCGCTTGGCATCATCCACAACCCGGACACCCTCCCCTGGTTCTCCGGGTTCGACCTGGCGACGATGCTTCGGGCCGAACTCGGTGTCCCAGTCGTCATCGACAATGACGCCGTAACCGCCGCTTTTGGCGAGTACCACTATGGGGCCGGACGGGGCTTCAGGCGGCTCTTGGTGGTGACGCTCGGCACGGGCATAGGAGTTGCCTTCCTGCTCGACGGCCGGCCGTTCCGGGACCGGGATGGCCAGCACCCCGAGTGCGGCCATCTGCCTCTGCAGCCCGGCGGCGACCGCTGTTACTGCGGTTTGACCGGCTGCTGGGAAACGATCGCTTCCCGCATCAGCCTGGAGGCGCGAGTCGAGCATGTGCTCGGGACTCGCGACCTGGCCGGCGCCGAGAGGCTGCTTCGAGACGGTGCCCACCCAGCCCTCGAAGCCGCCTTGGCCGATTACGGCCGCTCCGTGGGGAGAGGCGTCGAGGTCCTCAACGTTTCGTACAGCCCTGAACGCATTGTCATCTGCGGTGGGGCGAGCCCGCTGCTGCCGTACTTTGCCGAAGGCCTCGAGGCCGAACTCCTGCGTGCTCCCGGCTTCGGCAGCAAGATGGAGGTCGTGAGCTCGGCTCTGGGCGACATGGCGGGCGCTGTTGGCGCGTCGGTCCTGGCCGAGAACGAATATCCAGTTAGTGAACGCCTGGCGCAGAACCTCGGTTGATAACTCCGGCCCTTGTGCGTTACACGGCACCATACCGCCGACGCATCGCCCCGCCCGCCTCGAGCAGTTGGTACGATCACCACAGGGGTTCAAAACAACAGCAATTGGTCCAGGCTCCACCTCTCCGTGAACGCTTTGACCGCAGGGGGGTAAATACGCGCCAAAGGAGGACTTGATATGTCAACCCGAGCTGCAACTGGCTCGTTGGTCGCCGCGGCCCTGGCCCTCGTGGGCCTGACAGGCACCGCAGCATCGGCCTCCGCCAGCTCGACCAAGGTCATCAACCTGACAATGTGGCAACAATGGGGCGGCGGCCACGAAGAGGCCGCCCTCGATAAGACCATCAAAGAGTACGAGGCACTCAACCCGGGCGTCCACATCACCGAGACGCCGGTGACCAATTCCGCTAAGATCCTGACCGCGATCAGTGGTGGCACCCCGCCCGACATCATCGACCTCGGCACCTCGCTCGAGGTGGGCGAGTGGGCCAGCCGGGGGGCGCTCCTCCCCATGGCGCCCTACATCGGCTCTTCACACCTCAACCTCAACATATATGTCCCATCGGCCCTGGACGCTCTAACTGTCAACGGGCAGTTGTACGGGCTGCCTTTCATGGACTTCGATGTGGGGCTCTTGTACAACAAGGCCCTTTTCAAGAAAGCGGGGCTCAACCCAAACGACCCTCCGACGACCACGACGCAGCTGGAAGCGGACGCGTTCAAACTAACGGTCCAGTCGAAAAACGGGACGATCACTCAACTAGGTTTTCTCCCCGATTACCCCGGGCCGTCCAACGGCCAGGTTTGCACATTGGAAGATATGGGTTGGGTATTCGGTGGGCAGTGGTACAACTCGAAGACGCACGCCATAACCGCTGACGCACCCCAGAACGTCGCCGCTCTGAATTACGAGACAAGCTTCTATAAGAAATACGGCCCAGAGAACATGGCCAACTTCGAGAGCAGCTCCGGGGCCTATTTGACAGCCAACGACCCCTTTGAGTCGGGGAAACTTGCGATGGTCTACGACGGGCCATGGGCGCTGCAGTACATCAAGGCAAACCGTCCGAGCCTCGCTCCCGATATCGGCGTAGCCCCCTTCCCCGCGCCGCCAGGTAAACCCGCACTAAGCGGGACCACCTTCATCGACACCAATCCTCAGGTCATCCCCCGGGGAGCGTCCGACCCGGCGGCCGCCTTTGCCTTCATAAAATGGGAAACCTCTAACCCGCAGGTAACCGCCACCTTCGCTCAATTGGTCGCCAACCTGCCACAGTTGAAAACGGTGCCGAACTTCCCACTGGCGAAGGACCCGCGTTTCCAGCTCTTCATCAAGGAGGCAGACTCAAGTAACGCCCACGTCTGGCCGCAATTGCCCTACTCCACTGAGTACGGTGTGCGGCTTTGCCAGGCGCAGTCCGCCGCTCTCTACGGCAAAAGCACCCCAGCTCAGGCAATGGCCTCGCTGCAGACCACCATGAAGAGCGCTTCCGGTTCCTAGCCCGGTTGCGCCCGGTGCAAATAGCTGCCGTCGCCCATGAGGCCGATGTCGTCCGGGAGAGCCGACCTCGGCGCCTGCTACGAGGACCGCTCCCCTTTTTACTGCCGTGGTTGGTGGGGTTCCTCGGGCTCACAGTAGTCCCACTGCTGCTCTCGCTCTACTGGAGCTTCACCAACTACGACATGCTCCAATCGCCACAATGGGTGGGGACCTCCAACTACGTGCAGTTGGTTCACGACCCGCTGTTCCGGACATCAGTAGAAAACACCGCCTTCATGGTGGTGATCGGGGCTCCGGCGGGGATCATCCTGGGCTTGGGTTGTGCGCTTTTGCTCAGACGCCCGATCCGCGGTTCAGCGCTGTACCGGGGGGCGATTTTCATGCCGGCGGTGGTCCCCTCGGTGGCGGTCGCCGTGATCTTCATCTGGATCTTCAACCCGGACTATGGCTTGCTCAACGCCGGGCTTGGCTTGGTGCACATACGCCCGCAAGGTTGGCTGGCGGACCCTTCCCTGGCCAAACCGAGCCTGCTCATATTGCTGGTGTGGGAAGCGGTAGGCCAGATCATGGTCCTCATGCTCGCCGGCCTGGCGGAAATCCCGGGCGAGTTGTACGAAGCGGCCTCCCTGGACGGGGCCAAAGGGTGGCAACGGCTCCGCTATATAACGCTCCCGCTCCTGAGCCCAGTGCTGTTTTATAGCTTCATAGTCTGGATCATATTCTATCTGCAGTTTTTCACCGAGGCCTTCGTCGCCACCGCCTCAAACCTCGGTGCGCCCGTCAACTCCACCCTGTTCTATTCGATCTACCTTTACCAGTCCGCCTTCTCGTTCCTCAAGATGGGGTATGCGTCGGCAATGGCCTGGATCCTATTTGTGGTCACGATGATCATCACGGTCATCCTTTTCCGGCTCCAGCGTCGCTTCGTCTTCTACCGGGGAGAACAGCACGCGTGACCCTCACCGACGTGCTTGTACAGCCGGCGCGGCGCCGCCGAATGCTTGTCCAGAGCGGCCGCCACGTCCTGTTGATATGTCTTTCCATCCTGTTCCTCCTCCCGCTCATCTGGATGGTCGCCAGCTCTTTGAAGTCGAACTCGGCCATCTTCGTCTACCCGCCTCGGCTGTTGCCTTCGCGCCCGCAGTTCAGTAACTATCGCAAAGCGTTTGATTACATACCGTTCTGGTTGTACTTCCGGAATAGTTTGATCGTATCGGCGGCGACAATATGCGGGATAATGTTCTCATGCGTCCCGGCCGCGTACGCGTTCGGCATCTTGCGGTGGCGCGGACGGGATCTCGTGTTCTATATAGTGCTGGCCGGCATCATGCTCCCGTTCCAGGTGCTGATGGTGCCTCTGTACGTCATGTACCGGGATCTCCATTTGATAGGGACGTTGCTGCCCTTGGTCATCCCGCCGTTCTTCGGGATGTACATCTCGTCGGCCTTCTCGGCCAGCGTCGCCATCTTCCTGCTCAGGCAGTTCTTCCGGGCCCTGCCACGTGAACTCGTCGATGCCGCCCGCATTGACGGGGCCGGTGAATGGGCGACGTTGTTCCGGGTCGTGCTGCCAGTAGCGAAGGGCGGCCTGATAACGGTCGGCCTGTTCGCTTTCCTGTCGAGCTGGACGGACTTCCTTGCGCCGCTGATCTTCCTGAACAAGGGTTCGCTGTTTACTCTGTCGCTGGGCTTACAGCAGTACCAGAGCCTCCATTTCACTGCGTTCAACTACCTTATGGCCGCGTCGTTCGTGTTTGCGTTGCCGGTCTTGCTCGTATTCGTCTTCGCGCAGCGTTTCTTCGTCGAGGGTATAGCCCTCACGGGCCTGCGAGGCTAGGAGTCAAGCCAAGGAGGAGGCAAATGGCGAGCATCTTTGTGACAGGGTCGTCGGCGGGCATAGGCCAGGAAACGGCTTCAGTCCTCGTCAATGGCGGCCACAGGGTCGTGGTCCACGCTCGCAGCAACGAGCGAGCGGCCGATGCCCAAAAGGGGGTCCCCGGTGCGGCGGCGGTGGTGATTGGCGACCTTTCTTCTCTCGACGAGACCCGGGCCCTGGCGGAGGCGGCTCAGGCACTGGGGCCGTTCGACGCGGTGGTCCATAACGCTGGTATTGGAGGTCGCAACGGCAGAAGGGCGCTCACCGGTGATGGGCTCGACCCGATATTCCAGGTCAACGTGCTCGCGCCATACGTGCTGACCGCGCTCATGTCGCGCCCCCGGCGCCTGGTCTACTTGACTTCCGGCCTCCACTACCAGGGCGTCTTCGACCCTCACGAACTGGAGCGGCAACGCCGCCCGGGCGACGGCATGAAGGCCTATCGCGACTCAAAACTTTGCGACGTCCTCTTGGCTTTTGCCGTAGCCAGGCTGTGGCCGTCCACGCTGTCAAATGCGGTTGACCCTGGATGGATCAGGACACGTATGGGCGGTCGGGGCGCACCAGGCCCGGTGTCGCGCGGGGCCGAGACACCCGTCTGGCTGGCCACCAGCGACGAGCCATCGGCCCTCGTGTCGGGCCGCTTACTAAAGGACCGCCAGCAGTTATCGGCCAACCCGGCCGCATATGACCAAGGGCTGCAGGACGCTCTTTTGCGGGGCTGCGCCGCCTTGAGCGGGGCCCGCCTCCCTACATAGGTAACGTTGAAAGCGGGGAGCGCAGCACCGGTTCTCATCGTGTGGGCCGGAGAGGTAAGCCCTACTAGTGACGCCCCCGTGGGCCAAGCTGGGCTTCACGATACGCCGCATCACTCGTGGCTCTCCGTATAGGCCAGGTCGACGCTGTCCTGGTGCCCTGACCACTGCAGGGTGAACTGCCAGCAGCCTGACTGGGGCATGTCGATCAGCGACGGGCCCGGTCCGCCAGTGACCGTCCGTCGAACAGCCGGGCCGACTGCTTTATCCCCGACAAGCCGGCGGGCCGTGATCCCAAGGCTGCCCGACGCGTTCACGGGAAGCCGGGAAACCCAAAGGATCTTGTTGCCCCGGTTGGGCTTTGGCGGAGAGTAGAGCGGGGCGTGGCGCGCCCAGAGCACGGCCACTATGTCGCCGCGCGCACCGAGCACGTAGGGCATGGGTACGTCCGCGGGGTGAAAGCCGGCACGCGCCCACGTGGGGAGGGGACCGTAGCTAATAGCCGACGCGCACGACGTCGCCGCGGAGAGCTGAACGCTCGGAGCCACGTCCGTGTGGCTGGCGGCGTGCCCACCGGGGGCGCGCCCGAGCAGCGTGGCCACGCCGGCGATTGCCAGTGCTACGGTCAGCAGGGCGACGAGCCAGCGACGTCGTCGTCGCGCCCGAGCCTTAGCGATGAGGGCCTCAGCCTCCGGCGCGTAGTGCTCGTGCTGTTGGCCCGGTGCGAGAAGTGTGGGCATGGGACACTCCTAGGAGACCGCTTCGATCATGGCCACGAGCTCTTCGGTGGCGTAGCCCTCATGGCGGGCGAAGGCGACAAGGTCCCGCACCTTCTCGACCAGAGCGCCGCGCTCTGGCGTCCCGGCAACGGTGATGCCACGGCCTCTCCGGAACTCCAAGAGGCCCTCGTCGCGTAGCTCGCCAAGCGCCCGGAGCACGGTGTTCCGGTTGACGCCGAGGACCGCGGCGAGGTCCTTCGCCAGGGGCATTCGCTCACCGGGCCTGGCCTCGCCGTCCGCGATCGCTCGGCGCAGCTCGGCCGCCACCTGTTGGTACAACGGTGTTGGCGCTCTTTGGTCGATTTTCATGGTGCTAGTTATCCTAGACTCATTCCGTTTGGCCGGCAAGTATCTTGACATCCAGAGTCGTCAGGCTTAACCTGACAGTGCCGTCAGGACTACCCTGACTGGACGTGGCCGTCAGGAGGAGACGAGTGTCCAGGACAGCAAGCGACGAGGCCGTGAGTTGCTCGTTTTGCGCCAAGAGCCAGTTCGACGTCCTCAAAGTGGTCGCCGGCCCGGGGGTCTTCATCTGTAACGAGTGCATAGACCTCTGCAGCCAGATCATGGTTGAAGAACTCGGCCGCAAAGCCGGTCAGGCAAATGACGAAGCCCTCCCGCCCAAGCCGGGTACCCCACCGACCCTGAAGGCCTGGGAGGAGTTGTCTGACGACGATTTACTCCGTGAAATGGTCCGGGCCCATGATGCTCATCACAACGTCGACCGCGCCGTCGCTAATCACGTTGCGGCGCTCAGGGCACGAGGAGTCAGTTGGGCACGTATCGGTGAAGCACTCGGGATGACGCGCCAGTCGGCGTGGGAGCGCTTCTCAGGAGAGGAGTAGCAGGTGCACCGCCCGATCGTCTAAAAGTCATACGCAGCCCCGCTTTTAGTGACGGCGTCCCGTGCATTTTTCTACGCGCTAGCCGCGCAACATGCGGGTTTTATGCGTTTTCCGGATAAAACCCGCCACCGCGACGAGGGCCGGGAGCCACATAGGCCTGAGCCAGCCACGGCACACCGCCCGGTCCACAAGGCCGCCCTTTCGCGTACTTCATAGTGTCGCGGTGGCGCCTGGCCTACTGCGCCTTGCCCATCGGGCCGGGCACCTCACCATCAGCTTTCGGGCGCTGGGACACCGGTAACGGGCGGGTGTGCCCCGCCATCGACGACAACCGCGACGCCCTGGGTCTGAGGCTGAGTGATCAGGCGCGACCCGCGGCCATGGGTGAAGAAACTGAACGACCAACGAAGCAGGACGAGCAACCGGTTCTCAAACCCGATCAGGTAAAACAGGTGCACTCCCAACCACGTGGCCCACGCCGGGAAACCGCTGAGCCGCAGCCCTTTAATGTCAGCCACCGCCCGGGCCCGGCCGATCGTGGCCAGGTTTCCTTTGTCCCGGTAGTGAAAAGGTCGTAGGTGCCGTCCGGCGATGCGCGCCGCGATCAAGCGGGCGGCGTAGCGGCCTTGCTGCATGGCCACGGGGGCCAGTCCCGGCAGCACACGACTCGTCCCCGTGCGTGGGTCGCGGACGCGAACCATGTCGCCTAGCGCAATGACCTCGGGGTGCCCCGGCACGGTCAGGTCCGGCTCGACGCTGATGCGTCCGGCCTGGTCCACCTCGCCGCCACTGGCGTCTCCCAGGGTTTGAGCCAGCGAGGATGCAGTCACGCCGGCCGCCCAGATGATCGTCTTGCTCGAAATCTGGCTCAAGGAGCCGTCCGATGCTTTGACCGTCACTCCATCGGGCCGGACGTCCACCACCGTGTGGCCGACCAGTGGTGTCACGCCTAGCGCCTGTAGCGATTGGCTGGCCCGCTTCGACAGGCTCGCCGGGAAAGATCGAAGGACACGGTCGGAACTCTCGACCAGGATCACCCGGCCCGTCCTCGGGTCGCTGTCTCGGAACTCGCGCGGCAGCGTGTCGCCGGCCAACTCGGCGATCTGCCCGGCCATCTCCACCCCGGTGGGCCCGCCACCCACCACGAC